>JAEWME010000230.1 GCA_023393265.1 Bacteroidota bacterium
TATCTTGATGGTGAACTTCCGGCCGGTTTTGTAAGACTGAAAAAGTCGGTTGAAGAAAAAATTGGCGACTACAATGCTTTTGCCTCCGAACGTATTGATCTGGAGCTTTTTGATCCGTACAGCATAACCGATGGTAAAAAGCGCGATGCACTTTTCAATACTTTGATCTATAAAGGGATTCAGCCTACGCAGGTTAATCAGAATACCGATCAGGGGACGAATACCCGCCTGATTTTTCCGGGTGCTGTTATCGAATACGGAGATAAAGAAAAAAGTATCAACCTATTGAAAAACAATCCGATGTTAAGTGCGGAGGTAAACCTCAATAATTCGATGGAGACGCTGGAGTTCGAGCTTTCCAACGTTTTGTCTGAATTGATGAACAGCGAACGGCAAACGGTTGCTTTTCTTTCGGGACAGGGCGAGCTTAACGAATATGAGACACATGATATACGGCTGGCTTTGGGCGAAAAATACCAGGTGACAGATGTTTCTCCTGATGGATTGTCGGCGCAGAAAAATATCAAGGCATTAGTCATTGCCAATCCAACACAAAAATTCAGCGAAGCTTCCAAGTATCAAATCGATCAGTATTTGATGCACGGCGGTCGCATCATGTGGCTGATCGACCCGGTTTCGGTGAGTCTCGACAGCCTCAGCAATGGCTACATGACGCTTGCTTTTCCACAAAACCTGAATCTCGACGACCAACTGTTCAGATACGGTTTCAGGTTAAATTCGAACCTGGTTCAGGATGCAGAATGCCTGCTTATTCCGGTAAACAGGGCGCCAGCCGGAAGTCCGCCGAATTTCAAACCTGCGCCGTGGTATTATTCGCCGTTGTTGTTGCCATCGGGTGCAAGTGTCATCAGCCGAAACCTGAACCGGGTGAAGGCTGAGTTTGTGAGTTCCATCGATACCGTTGGTAAACAGGATGGCGTTCGCAAATCGGTTATCCTGACAAGTACGGCTCATTCGCTGGTAACCCAGGCTCCGGTTGAAGTGAGTCTCGAAAGTGTCAATAATCCTCCAGATCAGCGGCTGTTCAACCAACCATCGCAGGTCGTGGGCCTTTTACTTGAAGGAAAGTTTACCTCGGTATTTAAGAACCGGATGGTTGAATCGTTTGGCGGCCGTTCATCGGATATCAAAGGCGAGAGCGAACCAACGCGGATGATCGTTTTTTCGGATGGAAACCTGATTGCCAATCAGTATAGCTTAAAGGGAAATAATCCTGAATTTATGCCGCTGGGTTTCGATCGCTATTCGCGCCAGACATTTGGAAACAAAGACCTTATTGTGAATGCGGTGAATTACCTTTGCGACGATCAGGGATTGATGGAACTTCGGTCGCGGGTGTTCAAAATCAGGTTGCTCGATAAAGTTCGGCTTAAACAAGAGAAGTTTGGCTGGCAGCTTTTCAATGTGCTTGTGCCTTTGTTTCTGATTTCAGCTTTTGGCGGAATTTATGTTGTTATTAGGCGCAGAAAATACCGGAAGTTGTTATAAACTTTCGCACGGCTGAGTGTTGCTGATTGTGCTTTAGTTTGTTGTTTATCAGTATTATAATATTTGGTTGGGTACTGTTGGTTTCTTTTGAATAAAATATTTATCGATCGATAGGTAAAAAATACCAAAGTTTGTATATTCGTGTACTTACCTCTGATTGTTCAGTGGCGTGATAATTAGATAAATAAGTTTAAAAAAATATAACTCTAAAAAGATACAGAATGAAATTTGTTGTTTCAAGTACCGAACTACTTAGTCATCTTGCCGCAATCAGCAAAGTGATCAATTCAAAAAATACGCTTCCGATTCTGGATAATTACCTGTTTCTACTGGAGGAAAACCGGCTTACCGTTACTGCCTCCGATCTTGAATCGACGCTGATTACCAGTCTCGAACTGGAAAATACCAGCGGAACGGGATTGATTGCGGTTCCGGCAAAAATTATGAACGACACCCTGAAGGAATTTCCGGAGCAACCGTTGACTTTCCAGATGGATCCCGAAACTTTTGCCATTGACATTTATTCGCAAAACGGTAAGTTCAGCATTGTTGGCCAGAATGGCGACGATTTTCCGCAGCAACCCATGCTGAATGAAGCAATTGCTTCTACCATTAATGTGAATCACAGTGTTTTGCTTAGCGGGATCAACAAAACTTTGTTTGCAACAGCCGACGACGAATTGCGCCCGGTGATGAACGGTATCTTTGTAGAGCTGACAACTGATGATATGAAATTTGTGGCTTCCGACGCCCACAAACTGGTTCGTTACAAACGTTTCGACGCAAAGGCTGAAAAGAATGCGTCGTTCATCCTGCCTAAGAAACCGGCTTCGTTGCTAAAGAATTTGCTTCCGAAAGAAGATTTCGATGTGAAACTCGAATTCGATGATAAAAACGCTTTCTTCACTTTGAGCAATTACAAACTGATTTGCCGCCTTGTTGAAGGAAATTACCCAAGCTACAATTCGGTTATTCCGCAAAACAATCCGAATAAACTGGTTATCGACCGCGTTGAATTTTACAATACCGTTCGTCGTGTATCGGTTTTCTCAAATCAGGCCAGTAACCTCGTTCGCCTGAAACTAACCGAAAACCAGTTGGTCGTTTCAGCCCAGGATATCGACTTTTCTATTTCTGCTGTTGAGCGTTTGAGCTGCCAGTACGAAGGCGAAGACATGGAAATTGGGTTTAAATCAACTTTCCTCCAGGAAATACTTTCGAACCTTTCGGCTACCGATGTAAAAGTGGAGCTCTCCGATCCAACCCGGGCCGGACTGCTTTTACCTGCTGAAAATGAGAATGAAGACGAAAATGTTTTGATGCTTTTAATGCCGATGATGATAAATGCCTGATTTTGTTCGGGTTGAATAAAAGAGAACCTAACAGTTTTTGCTGTTAGGTTTTTTAATTTTTAATAGACTAAACGATTAAAATGAATTTGAATCTGAAAAATCCGCTGGTTTTTCTAGACCTCGAAACCACCGGGATGAATATCGTAACCGACCGCATCGTAGAAATAGCGCTGATTAAAGTTCATCCCGACGGAAGAGAAGAAGATAAAGTTTACCGGATCAATCCGGAAATGCCCATTCCGGAGCATGTCAGCAAGATTCACGGCATATATGATGATGACGTGAAGGACAAGCCGACTTTTAAAGAAGTTGCCAAAACGATTGCCAATTTTATCGAAGGTTGCGACTTTGCCGGTTTCAACTCGAACAGGTTCGACATTCCGCTACTGGCCGAAGAATTCCTGAGGGCTGATGTCGATATTGATCTGAAGCGAAGGAAATTTATTGATGTTCAGGCAATTTTTCACAAAATGGAAAAACGAACACTCGCTGCCGCGTATAAATTTTATTGCCAGAGAACGCTTGAAGATGCGCACAGTGCGATGGCTGACACCCGTGCAACCTACGAGGTTTTGAAGGCCCAGCTTGACGTTTATAAAGACGAAGATTACGAAGATTCACATGGGCTGAAATCGAAGCCAATTGTAAACGACGTTCAGGCGCTTAGCGACTTCTCTTCGTATGATACCAATGTCGATTTTGTTGGCCGGATTGTTTATGACGAAAATGGTGTCGAGACTATTAATTTCGGGAAGAATAAAGGCTTGTCGGTGGAGAAAGTGTTAAAAGAACAACCAGGATATTACGGATGGATTCTGAATAGCGAGTTTCCATTATACACCAAAAAGGTTTTAACTGCAATTAAATTGAGGATGAAATAAGTCAATCCTGAACCAAAATACTTCACATGAAAATCATTTGTGTTGGCCGAAATTATGTGGCGCATGTCAAAGAACTTAATAATGAAGTCCCCGGCGAACCGGTTCTTTTTATGAAGCCTGATTCGGCACTGCTCCGGAACAACGACCCGTTTTATATTCCTGATTGGTCAAACGATGTTCATCACGAGGTTGAGTTAATCGTCCGGATCAATCGTTTGGGAAAGAGCATCGAACGGCGGTTTGCTCCGCGTTATTATGCCGAAATTGGTTTGGGTATCGACTTTACGGCGCGTGATGTCCAAAATAATCTGAAGGATAAAGGATTGCCATGGGAGAAGGCAAAAGCTTTTGACCATTCGGCCGTAATTTCGTCGGAATTTGTTGCTGTTGATTCATTGCCGGATCGAAATAAAATTCATTTCAGGCTTGATGTGAATGGTAAAACTGTTCAGAACGGTGATTCGTCGCTGATGATTTTTCCTTTCGATGAAATCATTGCCCAGGTGTCCCGGTACTTCACACTCAAAATTGGTGATTTAATCTATACCGGGACTCCTTCCGGCGTTGGTCCTGTGAAACCTGGCGATCGGCTCGAAGGTTACCTTGAAGAAAAAAAAATGTTTGATTTTTTAGTCAAATAACAGATTTACAATTTTTTATATGATTGCCTGATGTTCCTGTTTGGGAAAATGCAATACCAAATTTTCGTTGCGAAGGAACATTAAAACCATGTTGTTGTTTTTCATGGATGACTGGGCATTGTTCTAAATTCTATCGAATCATTCGAAAATCAGAAAATAAAGCCCTATTTTTGTAGTTGATGCGACTCGTTTTTGAACAAAGAATGAGTTGCTATAGTAACCAACAAACCATTTATCATGAGAAACAAGAAAGGACTCTTGGCTGCAGTTCTCGTATTGTCGGTATTGCTTTTGCTCTTCGTTTTATTCCGGATTGTAGGAACTCCCTCATTTTTTATTCCCGATGCAAATAAATGTCAGATTTCTGCGGTTGACAGAGGTTTGGTTTATCTTGCGGTTGAGGCTTCCGGTGTCGTTGAGCCCGAGAACGAAGTGATCATTCTCAGTCCGCTCACGAGCATAATCAGGAAAATTAATGTTGAACCCGGAAGTCCGGTGAAGAAAGGTGATGTAATAATAGAACTTGATGAAACCACTACCCGCGGTGAGGTTGAGCAAATTTCCGATCAACTGGAAGTGAAGGCAAACTCGCTGGAACGCTCGCGGCTGGAAGGGCAAATGGCCCGTATCGATCTCGATTATAACGTTGAAGTAAAAAAACTCAGGATTGCGTCTATTAAAGCGCAACTGGCCGACGAGGAACAGTTACTCGGCGTGGGCGGTATTTCTTCTGCAAAAATCGACGAAACCAAACAGAATCTGGTTTTAGCTGAAAAGGACTTAGACGTGATACTTCAGAAGAATGCGATCAGGTTGAGACAAATGAAAACCGAAGAATCGGGTTTGAACCTCCAGATTGACATTCAGAAAAAGCAATACCAGGATAAGTTGGATATGCTGGAAAAAACAAAAATTAAAGCGCCGTCGGATGGTATTATCCTGAGTATTTCGGGAAAGGAAGGAGAAAAGGTCGGTAATGATAAAATGTTGATTTCGATGTCGGATCTGACGACATTCAAGATTCGTGGACAGATAGATGCCAAATATTCAGGTTTCGTGAAAACAGGTAATCATGTTTTTGTGGTAGCCGATCAGGAAAAAATACAAGGTACAATAGGAAGCGTAACTCCTGCAATTGCCGAAAATAAAATTCAGTTTAATGTTCATCTCGACAGTACGGTGAAATCGAAACTTATTGCCAATCAGGCTGTACGG
>JAEWME010000271.1 GCA_023393265.1 Bacteroidota bacterium
AATTCTGAAAAACCTGACTGAATATAATTTGATAGGCGTCGAGTTGATAAATTGGCTTCATCGTGCTGAAATATTCCGCCATGAACCCGGGAGATTTTCCCTGGTTTAGCGCGAAATCGAGATTAGCCATTCTGAAAAGTTTGTGCGATTCGAAAAATGGCTGGTTGCTTTTTGTAAATCTTTGAGCTAACTTGGATTTGATCGTATCGGCTAAAGCTTTGTCCCTGTTGCCAAAAATCTGACTGAAATACTGATTTTCCAGTTCCGAATAAGCTTGCTCGTACCGCTGTATTTCAACATTCAGGTCGTTTTTCTCCGGATTCAGAATGCCAAACCAAACCGGCTCGGGTTTGAAGAACGGGTTGCGCTTTTGCGATTCAGTCAGCGTTTGCTTGGGTGGAAACACGATTTGGTAACTTTTCCCGGGTTCGAGGTAAATCATTCCGTGAAATCCGTCGAAGTCTGCAAAGCAAAGAGTGATCTCGGGCACGTCAACCTCAGTTCTGAATGAACCATCAGCGCCAAAATGGATGACGCCCAGCCTGATTTTTTCTTCGGAAATAAAGTCATGCAGCGTATTCAGTTCAATGGATTTTTGTTCGTATCCAACTGCTTTCCCGCTGATGATAACTTTGGCCGGTTGCGCACGAAGCGCAGAAAGGCAAATCAGGATTGTCAGGAAGAAATATTTGTGAAAAGGCTGAAACACTATTTCAGGTTTAATTTGAAGGATAACGGATTTTCTGATCGAAAATTATTGCTCCATTTTGAATTCGTCCATGTTGAGACCAGCCGGAATGAACATGCTGGCATCGCCACCATGTAGGATAATGTCGCGAACGATGGTTGAATTAATGGGCGTATGCTCGGGCATGGTGAGCAAAAAAACCGATTCGATTTTTGGGTACATTTTTTTGTTCACCTGGGCAATGGCACGTTCAAACTCAAAATCGGCTGAAGTACGGAGTCCTCTCAGGATGTAGTTTGCATTTACCTTCTTGCAAAAATCAACCGTAAGTCCTTCGTGAATGTGAACTTCGATTTTGGGCTCATCTTTAAAAACTTCCCTGATCCATTTCTGCCGTTTTTCGACTGGGAAGAATGAACGTTTGTTCGAATTGTAGCCAACCATGATGATGATTTTGTCAAATAAGGGGAGGGCTCTTTTTACAATGCTTTCGTGTCCAATAGTGAATGGATCAAATGACCCCGGAAAGATGGCAATTCGTTCCATGGTTTTGCTTTTTCTGAAATTTTTGTTGGGTAAATATAAACCTTATTCATAAGCAGCAAACAAAACAGAGGCTTTAATTTGCCTGTTGTTTTCGCTTTTTACTCAGGAAAAAGAGTGCGATCAACGAAATCAGGGCGATTATTGCGCTGATTGTCAGTTGGTCGTTTTTGCCCATTTGCATGAACTGCGAATTTTTAATCTGCTCCCAATAACGAATATTCAGCATCACCAATTCGTTGTTGATCGCGTGACCGAGAATGCAAAGCAGAATACTGTTGCTTCGTACACGAAGAAACCCAAGCAAAAGTCCTAATATGAAAGTGGCCGGAAATTGCCACGGGTTCAGGTGAAAGAGTGCAAACATCAAAGCCGAAACAAAAACCGCGGTGAATTTCGTGTAATTACGCATTAAACCTTGCATGATCACACCCCGAAAAATCATCTCTTCCACAATTGGCGCTACAATCACCACTTTCAGTATAGCTCCGTAGATGCCGAAATCGCTTTCGAATACCTTATTAAACAGTTCCCAAAACCACGAAGGCGGAGGAATCACTTTGTCCAGCGCAATATTTATTTCAGTAATTAAATTTTGTGCTGCCCAGAAAAACGAAATGACAGGCAGTAAAATCAACGGGTTAAAATATTTAAGCGGAAAAAGGTCGCGAAGCGGTAGTCCGGCTCTCCGATAAGCATAGTAAAAAATAAAAAGTGTTGACCCAACTCCCAATGCTATTTTTTTTAGCGGATTGTAGAGGTAATCCGTTCCGTTATAATAGTCGACAAGGGCCAGCGGAAAATCAACAACAGTTTGTATGAAAATATAAAGGACCACCAGGTGGATGGCTCCCATAATCGTTGGATAGTATTTTATGTCGGTTTTGCTCACGTTTTTCGTAGTTTTGTAATCCGAAGATAATTGACTTTAACGAAATATGATCATGAAAAATAAAACTTTGTTTATGAGAAAGTGTCTTTATAAACAAGGAAGAGCGAGATGATTAATTTGTCAATCTCAGGAATGAGTGAATAAATTTGCTTTGATTGGATTTATTTGAATAATAATGTGTTGAAATTTAAAGAAAAAACTTTTCAAACTATTTGACGGTTTAAATAAAATGTACTTTCTTTGCGCTCTGTTTGAAAAATGTGAGATTCTGATTAAAAAATAAGACAATGTCAAGAGTTTGTCAAATAACCGGAAAAAAAGCGATGGTGGGAAATAATGTTTCTCACTCGAAACGCAGAACAAAGCGGAAATTCCTTCCGAACCTGTTCAAGAAAAAGTTCTATTATCCTGAAGAAGATCGTTGGATTTCGTTGACAGTTTCTGCAAACGGAATTCGTACCATCAATAAAATCGGGTTGAACGCTGCATTGAAAAATGCAAAAACGAATGGTATTATAACAACGATTTAATGCTTTAAGAGATGGCAAAGAAAGGTAACAGAATTCAGGTAATCATGGAATGTACCGAGCAGAAAACAAGCGGAGTTCCCGGAACTTCACGGTACATTACTACCAAAAACAGGAAGAATACTCCTGAACGTTTGGAGCAAAAAAAATACAATCCTAACTTAAAGCGAGTTACTGTACACCGCGAAATTAAATAATATATACCATGGCAAAGAAAGTAGTAGCATCATTGCAGAAAGGTGCCGGTAAAGGTCACGCAAAAGTGGTTAGAATGGTAAAATCCGAAAAGACCGGTGCATATGTATTTCAGGAGGAAATCATTCCGAATGAAAACGTAAAGGATTATTTCAAGAAATAGACAAAAATCTATCGATAAAGAAAAGCTTTCATCTTTGGTGAAGGCTTTTTTTGTTGATACACTATGTCGCGTTCTATATACGTGGCTTTCTGTTATACGGATGCGTTTTATTTGTAAATTGCCGGTTTAAAATCATAGTCGTATGGGTATTTTCGGATTATTTAACAGCAAGAAAAAAGAGAGTCTCGATCAGGGACTTGCCAAAACCAAGGAGAGTGTTTTCCAGAAAATTGGCCGTGCCCTGGTTGGAAAATCGACCGTTGATGATGAGGTGCTCGACAACCTGGAAGAAATCCTGATTTCGTCGGATGTGGGTGTCGAAACAACCCTGAAAATCATTCAGCGAATCGAAAAGCGTGTTGCTGCCGATAAGTACCTCGGAACTTCAGAGCTCAATAATATTCTGAAAGAAGAAATTGCCGCGTTGCTGGAAGAAAATAACAGTGCCGATGCTTCCGATTTCGACCTTCCAGGTAGCGATGAACCCTATGTTATTATGGTCGTAGGAGTAAACGGAGTGGGGAAAACTACCACAATCGGAAAGCTGGCTTACCAGTTTAAGGCTGCGGGCAAAAAAGTGGTTTTGGGCGCTGCCGATACCTTTCGCGCTGCTGCAATCGACCAGTTGCAAATATGGGCCGATCGTGTGCAGGTTCCAATTGTAAAGCAGGGAATGGGTGCCGACCCGGCCTCGGTAGCTTTTGATACGCTTTCATCGGCCAAAGCTCAGGGTGCAGATGTGGTGATTATAGACACTGCCGGGCGATTGCACAACAAAGTGAACTTAATGAATGAACTGGGCAAAATTAAATCGGTGATGAAGAAGGTAGTGCCGAGTGCGCCGCACGAGGTTCTGCTGATTCTCGACGGATCGACCGGCCAAAATGCGTTTGAGCAGGCCAAACAGTTTACCAAAGCTACCGAAGTTTCGGCATTGGCGTTAACCAAGCTCGACGGAACGGCCAAAGGTGGTGTCGTCATTGGTATTTCAGACCAGTTCAGGATTCCGGTGAAATATATTGGTATTGGCGAAAAAATGGATGATTTGCAAATTTTCAGGAGAAGGGAATTTGTTGAGTCGCTGTTCAGCTAAAAAATTACAATTCTAAAGTTTGAATATAATAAGGCTGACTTTGGTTGGCCTTTGTTTTTTGCAGAAAAACATTGCGCGTTCCTGGTTGTTGTAGCTCAGGCAAAATAAAAATGATTGAAGAGATTGGAGATGAAAAAGCAAAAGATCAATGTGGTGACCCTCGGTTGTTCAAAAAATCTGGTTGATTCGGAAGTTCTCCTGAACCAGCTTTCAATGGACAATTTTGAGGTGGTTCATGATTCAAATGATTTTTCGGATGTGGTGGTGGTGAATACCTGCGGATTTATCGGCGATGCCAAGGAAGAGTCGGTGAACACAATTTTGCAGTTTGTGGAAGCCAAAAGCCGTGGCGATATCGATAAATTGTACGTGATGGGCTGCCTTTCTGAACGCTATAAAGCCGACTTAAGTCAGGAAATTCCTGAAGTGGACCGCTATTTCGGTAAATTTGACATGAAGGCGATTGTTACCGAACTAAAGGCCACCTATCGTCCGGAGTTTATTTACGAGCGCAAAATCACAACTCCTTCGCATTTTGCTTATCTGAAAATATCCGAAGGGTGCAACCGCGTTTGCGCCTTTTGTGCCATTCCCGGCATGACTGGCAAACATCGTTCGAAGTCGATGGAAGAACTTGAAAAAGAAGCGAAATACCTGGCCAAGCGTGGCGTGAAGGAAATTTTGCTGATTGCCCAGGATCTGTCGTATTACGGAATCGACCTCTACGGAAAAGGAATGCTTGCTGAACTGATTCAGCGAATTGCCGCCATTGATGGAATCGAGTGGATCAGGTTGCATTATTTATATCCGACCAAATTCCCGATGGACATTCTGCCTTTGTTCCAGTCGGTACCTAAACTTTGCAAATACATTGATATTCCGCTACAGCACAGCGCTAACAACGTGCTGAAACGCATGCTTCGCCATGTTACCACCGAAGAGACCGAAGCGCTTCTCGAAAAGATCAGGGAGGCAGTTCCCGGCATAGCCATCCGCACCACCATGCTGATTGGCCACCCCGGCGAAACGGAGGAAGACTTCGAACAACTGAAAAGCTTTGTGCAAAAGCAACGCTTCGACCGGTTGGGCGCATTTAGCTACTCGCACGAGGAAGGCACTTATGGCTATAGAACCTACGAAGACGATGTTCCCGAGGAAGTCAAAGAGTCGCGGGTTGAAGAATTGATGGGTATTCAGCAGATCATCTCGTCACAGTTAAATTTTGAGCGGGTAGGGAAGACGCTGAAGGTGATTATCGATCGCGAAGAGACCGAATTTTATGTAGGCCGCACCGAGTACGACTCGCCCGAAGTTGATGGCGAAGTTTTCGTCAGCAAAGAAGTTCCCCTGAAAAAAGGAGAATTCTGCATGGTGAAAATTACCGGAGCCGAGGAGTTCGATTTGTATGGGAAGGTTGTCTCTGAATTTATGGTAGCAAAATAAGCTGATAAGCCGAAAAAGAAAATTATAGAATAGCCTCTATCCCCAACTTTCCTTCTGCAAACTTATAGCTGGCCTGTTCCAGTTCCTGCCACGAGTTGGAGAACAGTTTGCTGGCAATCGGATGACAACCGGCTTCTGGAAATGCGACTTTCTCTTTCATGTTTTCAGGAGTACCTAGTTCGTCGAACATCTTCAGCATGGCATCTACGCGAACAGTTGGATCCTGGTGCTCTTCGTCCTTGTAGTAATATCCCAGGAAAACAGGTTGGGTAACTTTGGCAAATGTTTCTTTGGTCATCGTCGCTTCCACCAGTTGCTGGAGGTAAATAACTCCTTCGAGACGGTATTTGCAGTACCAATATTTGCACTCCTCTGCCGTTGAATCGGGATTGGTGACACGGTATTTGCCATGCGAAACAGCGCGCGCAATCTGCAACCCCCAGGGTTTACTCAGGAGAAAAGCTGCTCCGTTGTTGATGGCCACATTGGGAGAATATAAAAACAAAGCGGAAACCAAATCGGGAAATTCGGCAGCCAGTTTCAGGCTTAGCGTTCCGCCGGTGGAGGTACTCATCAGAATGACCTTGTTCCCTAGTTTTTGCGCGGCAACCAGCGCTTCTTTAGCCGAATTGTAAAGATTATCGGGCGTCATGTCGATCAGCGCATCAGAAGTGTCGACGCCATGTGCAGCCAGCCGTGGAATGTAAAGATTGATTCCGTATCGTTTGGCAAAATCGATGTGCACCGGGTCACCCTCGAACCATGAAGCGGAAAAACCGTGCAGATAAAGCAGACAATATCCGGTTTTGTCTTTCATACTGTCGTTGGCCCAAACCACCCGGCTTTCATTATCAGGCTTTATTTTTTTACCCGAATCATAATCTTTGACATACTGGTCGAAATCCGAAATTTCCAGTTTAGGCAAGTCGTTTTTTAGCTCCGGTTTCGGGAAAGTCGGACCAGCCAGATAAACGATAATCAGAACGACAATTAGCGATGCCAGCGTCAGGAGAAATTTTTTCATGATCGGGAAAGTTTTTATGATTTGGACGAGATCAAAAATAGGTAAACAATCGGAAAATCAGTTTTTGCAATTATTGTGAAATTTCGGCGTTTCATTGTTAAACAACTCGCCTGATTGTTGGTTGATTTGTCGGGTTTCATCACTCAAAAATTCATAAACATTAAAATTAAGAATTTGTTATTTTAGAAACTTACAACAAACAAAGAAAACCAATCGCTCAACTATGGATAAATTTTCGCAAGTTGGAAACCAGGAAATAGCTGCAATCGAAGAATTGTATTCCAACTATCTGGCTGATCCTGAGTCGGTAGACGTAAGCTGGAAAAATTTTTTCGCCGGATTTGAATTCGCCCGGAAGAATTTTGCCATCGACGACCAGCCTGTCCATTCAGGAAAAATTGACAAGGAATTTGCCATCCTGAACCTGATACACGGATACCGACAGCGAGGCCACCTATTCACCAAAACCAACCCCGTTCGTTCCCGAAGAAAATATTCGCCAACACTGGCGCTTGAAAACTTCGGACTCCAGCAATCCGACCTAGATACTGTCTTTCAGGCTGGAAACAATATTGGTATTGGTCCGGCAACGCTGCGCGACATTGTGGCGCACCTCGAAGCCACCTATTGTCAGTCGATCGGTGTCGAATATGTTTTCATGCGCGATCCTGTCCTGATTGACTGGCTCAAAATGAAAATGGAGTCAACCCGAAATGCTGAAAACCTTACTGCGGAACAACAAAAGCACATTTATTATCACCTGAAACTGGCGGTTGGATTTGAGAATTTCATCCATAAAAAGTTTGTCGGCCAGAAGCGTTTTTCGCTTGAAGGAGGAGAAGGTTTGATCCCGGCGCTTGATGCGGTAATCGGGCATGGAGCCACACTCGGAGTCGACGAATTTGTTATTGGAATGGCTCATCGAGGCCGTTTGAATGTTTTGGCCAATATTCTGGAAAAGCCTTACGAGAATATTTTCAAGGAATTTGTTGGCACCGAATACGATCAGGAGATGGCCGTTGGCGATGTGAAATACCACCTTGGATATGAAAATGAAGTTGAAACTGATTCCGGTAAAAAGGTGAAGATTGGTTTGGTTCCCAACCCGTCGCACCTCGAAACGGTTTCGGCTTTAGTGCAGGGAATGTCACGTTCGCGCATCGACACCGAATATGGTGGCGATTTTGATAAGGTAGTTCCGATCGTGATTCACGGCGATGCAGCCATTGCCACACAGGGAATAGTTTACGAAGTAATCCAGATGTCGCAATTGTCGGGCTACAAAACCGGAGGAACCGTCCATCTGGTTATCAATAACCAGGTTGGTTTTACGACCAACTACCTCGATGCCCGTTCGAGTACCTATTGTACCGACGTAGCCAAAGTGACCCGTTCTCCCGTTTTTCATGTGAATGGCGACGATGTGGAAGCCATTATTTTCACCATTAAACTCGCGATGGAGTTCAGGCAACGTTTCCATGTTGATGTGTTTGTGGATATTTTGGGATACCGCCGATATGGACACAATGAGGGCGACGAACCTCGGTTCACACAGCCTTTGCTTTATAAAGCAATCGAACAACACCTCAATCCCCGCGATATTTATGCGCGGAAGCTGGTTGAGCGCGGCGTATTTGCTTCAGGAGAAGCAGAAGAACAGAACAAGTTGTTTGAACAATTTCTGGAAGAAAAATTCAAGGAATCTGAGAAAATTGAAAAGGTAAAAGTTAAGCGCTTTTTACAGAAAGAATACCAGCAATACGAGAATCCGGTGAAAGCTGATTTAAACAAAGTACTGAAAACCGGAGTATCAAAAGCTGAACTGATGCGAATTGCAGAAC
>JAEWME010000321.1 GCA_023393265.1 Bacteroidota bacterium
TCATGGAAGAAGGAAACTGCGGAAAAATTATTCTGGACTGGGAATAATTAAAAATTAACATAACAAAATAAAGGTCTTCAAGATGGAGACCTTTATTTTTTTCCGGCCAGCGAAATGCGCTTTCCGAAAGAAACCTGCAAGAAATTAGTTCCGTTCAAAATACTCAAATCATTATATTTCAGGCTTGTATATTGACTAGACCGGATAATACTCAATCGTGCGTAATATCGGCTAAAACGATACCCCAAACCTACCCTGCCCTGATGGTTCAGACTAAACCGCCAGTCATCAGTACCATCGGAAAACACCCTGCCAACCGAATTATTCTGAATACCGGAACCAAGAATGTACGAAACTGTAAAAATCCCCTTTCTCAAAAAAACAAGCGAATAAGCGTATCCTAAATTGGCATTAAAAGCTAAAACACCTGATTTAGAAATATCTCTTGATTTCAAAAAGTAATTATCGCCGATTCCACGTGGAACAAATGCCGAATCTGCCCTGGTTTGATATGAGAAAATGCTTCCTCCTGCAATCATCGAACCGGCACTTCGCTTCTGTCGTTCAGTATCTGTGAAGGCCGCCCGATAAGAGAACCTGGAATGGTTAAAGATGTAATTGATGCTCAATCCAAAATTTGCTGACGACATATCAGATCGCTGATAATCAATTCCATTACTATACCCAGGTAGATGATCAGCCGAACCATTCAGATAATATCCATCCACAAACGAGGCCAAAACATCGACAGCAAATTTACTGGAATAGATATAGCTCTGTATTCCAAAGCGTTTGGTTTCTCCATGTTTCGCTTCGCTATTCTGAAAAACCGGAATTTTAGTTGCCATACTTAAACCAAACGACCGAAAGTTTACTCCGGCACCCATGTTAAAATAGCCGTTTGGCCGATAGCGAAGCCGATAAGGTTCATTCAAGTCGCTTAGGTCAAGTGAGTGGGATTTTTCTCCGGAATAAAGTCTGATTATTAAATCCTTATAATAGGTTTCAATGTAATTCGAGTCCTTTCGGGCGTCAAGAATCGACCTCAGCGACTTAGCTTGTACTAAAAGGCTGAAGCCAAGCAGAAAACCAATAATTAACGCTTTTTTCATCACTAAAAATCGACGTCGAGCAAAACAGGACAATGATCGGAATGGACGGCCTGAGGCAAAATTTTAGCATCGCGAATCTTATCTTTCAGTGGATTTGTTACAATATGATAATCTATTCGCCAGCCCTTGTTATTTTGCCGTGCCCCGGCCCGATAGCTCCACCACGAATATTGATGAGGTTCCTTGTTGATTTCCCGAAAGCTATCGACATAGCCATCGGCAACAAACTGAGCAAACCACTCGCGCTCTTCAGGCAAAAAACCAGAAGTATTTTGCTGCTTTTCAGGATTATGAATATCTATCCACAACCGACAAATGTTGTAGTCGCCCGAAATAATTAAGTTGGGTCGCGTTCTCCGAAGTTCATTCAG
Organism: Bacteroidota bacterium; assembly: GCA_023393265.1. Lineage (GTDB taxonomy): Bacteria > Bacteroidota > Bacteroidia > Bacteroidales > Prolixibacteraceae > Aquipluma. The sequence goes on from JAEWME010000321.1 coordinate 1,484, forward strand.
GTAAACATGAAAATCGGACAAAAACTCCATTTTAAAAGCTTGTCTGGTATCGCCCGTAGTACCAGAGGGGAAGTACGCGCTGATAACCGAAACGTCGCCAAAATCGAGTTGAATAACGCGACCTTCACGATCGTATTTTTCGACTTTTATTCCAGAAATTACCTGGTCAGGAAGTTCTTTAGTCAGAACTGCTACCCCACTGTATCCGGGTTTTTCGGCCGGAAAAGCAAACGTTTTATATCCAAGTGCCAAAAAATCGTCTTCGTGCATTTGCCCTGTCTGGGCTTTAATCTCCTGTAAACAGATAATATCAGGATTAATTTCCCGAACAAAATCCAACAATCCTTTTCGCACTGCTGACCGAATTCCATTCATATTGTAACTTAAAATCCTTTTCACAATTTTTGCTACTTTTGACTCACAATTAAACAATTGCGAAGGTATAAGGAATTCACTTAAAGCAAAAAAATCCATTGAAAAAAGGAATTGTCATTAAGTCAACCGGAAGTTGGTACACCGTAAAAACAGAAGAAGGCAAGCTGATTGAAAGCAGGATAAAAGGAAATCTCAGGATAAAAGGTATTCGAAGCACCAATCCAATAGCCGTTGGCGACCACGTGGAACTATCAGAAATAAAGGAAGATAACAAAAATAATCAGGTTGTAGGCCTCATTCACAGAATAATTCCGCGCTCCAATTATATCATCAGAAAATCGCCAAACCTTTCGAAAGAATCGCATATTATAGCTGCCAATATCGACCAGGCATTTCTGGTAGTCACGCTCCAGTTTCCGGTAACAACCACCACTTTTATCGACCGCTTTTTGGTTTCGGCCGAAGCATATCGGATTCCCTGCCACCTGGTATTCAACAAAATTGATTTGTACTCAGCCGAACAAATTCTAAAAATGGAGGAATTGATTTCCACCTATGAAAATGCTGGGTACAAATGCCTGCAAATATCAGCAGCAAACAACATCGGGCTTGGTGAACTAACCGAAATGATGCGTAACAAAACCAACGTTTTTTCAGGGCATTCCGGCGTAGGAAAATCGACCATCATCAATACCATACAACCCGAACTAAAACTGAAAACCGGCTTGATCTCGGAGGCACATTCTTCAGGAAAACACACCACGACATATTCTGAAATGTTCGAACTCGACTTTGGAGGTTACATCATCGACACGCCCGGCATAAAAGGCTTTGGTGTACTCGA
>JAEWME010000333.1 GCA_023393265.1 Bacteroidota bacterium
ATGTATGTGGTTGTTTTTCATCTTTCGCTGGCGGCCGCTGTTTACCTGAACCTAAATATCCTGATCAGGAAATACCTGAACCAGGGCCATTTCAGAAAATATATCCTGAACCTGATTGGGCTGATTGTTTTGACTGCAATCGTGAATTTTTCACTGTACAATTACTTTCTCGACAGGCTTTTCCCTGAGTTGTTCTACATTTCGTATTTCAAGGTTTGGGAACTGATGCTGATTGTGTGCGGATATCTGGTTCTGACGGGCGGTCTTTTCCTCACCGGACAATACGCGCAGATGCTGATCGAGAAACGCGAAGCAGCACAAAACGAACTGCTCGCGCTGAAAGCACAAATCAATCCGCACTTTCTGTTCAACAACCTCAACACGATTTACTCGATGGCGGCACAAAAAGACCAGCGAACAACCGACGTTATCCTGAAACTGTCTGACTTTTTGCGCTATGTTTTGTACGATACTTCCGCCGAGCGCATTCCGCTTGGCAAAGAAGTAGAGATGATTCAAACATACGTCGGACTTCAAAAAGAACGAATCGATCCGAAAGTTACAAAGATAGAACTAGAAACTTCGGGCGATTTTTCTGAAGCCGAAATTGCGCCGTTGCTGCTGCTGCCACTCGCTGAAAACTGTTTCAAGCACGGCGTTGGCAAAAGCAATGGCACCATCCGGCTTTTCATTCGGTACGCCAATCATCAACTGACATTTGGCACCGAAAACAAGATCGCCAGACGCGAGAAGACTGAATCCGGAGAAATTGGCGGCGTCGGCATCCCGAATGTTGCCAAGCGTTTGGCGCTCATTTATCCCGATTGCCACACACTGAACCACGAAGAAAAAGATGACATCTTCAGGCTCGAACTAAAAATCGATTTAAAATGAATTCAGTTCTTCAGGCTTTGATAATATTTACACACCGGGTTCATCACACACTCGCCGCATTTTGGGTTGGTTGGGCGACAAATTTCGCGGCCAAGAAACGAAATAGCCATTCCGGCTTCGTTCCATCGTTCCGGCGGAACAACTGCCATGATCTGCTTTTCGATTTTTTCAGGTTTGGCAGAATCTTTTTCATCGGCAATTCCAAGGCGCGGGGCAACACGCAAAACATGCAAATCTACAATGATCCCTTCGGCTTTGTCGCCCGACTCGCGGATGATGACGTTGGCCGATTTACGACCGAGTCCGGGCAATTTGGTCAGCGTGTCCATCGTCCGTGGAATGCTGTCGTCGTCGCCAACAGCCTGCGCCATGCTGATGAGCCATTTCGCTTTGTTTCCCCAGTTTCTCACCGAACCGATGATCTGCTGCAAATCCTCGGTTGTCGCATGAGAGAGGGCATTCATGCTTGGGTAAACAGAGAAAAACTTCGGAGCAAGTTCGTTGATGTGTTTATCGGAATCCTGCGCCGAAAGAACCACCATTACCACCAGTTGGTAGCGACTTTGATAATCGAGCGGATGCCTGCGCTTTCCGTATTGTTCGAAGAGCGGCTCCAACGCCTGAGACCAGTTTGTTTCCATGTTTTGAAGACTTAAAAAATGAGACATTCTTTGCATCTAAAAATAACCAAAATTCGCGGTTCACGATCGGTTGCAGAAAAAGAAAGTGTAACTTGTGTAGCCAAATATCAGGTCCGAACCATATAACTTTATGAACTGCATCATCATCGAAGACGAACCTGCTGCCCGGATCATTCTGGAAAGCTATATTTCGAAATGCCCTTCGCTGCATCTTTCAGGAGCATTTGCCGATGCTTTCTCCGCCCGCGAATTTTTGCTCAGGAATCCGGCCGACCTGATTTTTCTCGACATCAATCTGCCTGAAATGTCTGGTGTCAGCTTTCTTCGGTCGTTGGTACATCCGCCGCTTGTAATTTTCACCACCGCCTATTCAAAATATGCGGTCGATGGTTTCGATCTCGAAGCGATAGATTTCCTGCTGAAACCGTTTTCGTTTGAGCGTTTTTACAAGGCCGTTAACAAAGCATTTGAAAAGTTTACGCCGCCGGAAACAAACCCGCAACCATCGAAAATCACCGTAAAATCAGGAAAGAGAATTTACCAGCTATCGCTCCTCGACATCCTGACCATTGAAACCTGCGGCGACTATGTAACCATTCAGTGCAGCGACAAAAAGCTGGTTGTACACGGAACGTTGAAAAGCTGGGAAGAAAAACTGAGCAACGCATCGTTCCTGAAAATCCACCGAACAGCTATTGTCAATCTTTCCAGGATCGACCACATTGAAGGCAATATGGTGCAAATTGGCGGGCAAAAAATACCGGTTTCGGAGCAGTTCAGGGAATTATTAATCGCCCGCATTTCAGGCGCAACAAAATAAAAAGCCCCACAGAATAGTTTTCTGCAGGGCTTTTCTCAAAATATCTTCAAAAAATTATTTCACCAGTTTGGCGTCTTCCATAATCACTTCGTAGTAATAGCCGTAACCAAAGTCTTTCTTGGTCGCGATGGTTCCTTCGAATGTAACCACATCGCCCACCTCAACTTTATCGGCGCTGGTTACTGTCAGGTCGAAATTATCGGCACTTCCGGTTCCATCCTGAATGTGGATCCAGTTGCGGTCCATTACTTCATTGTTCACCTTCACCACCTTTCCTTTCATCTTGATGGTTTTTCCGGCGAGGTCGGCAGCCTTGGCATACAAATCGGCAACCGAAACACCGTCGGCCGGATCGACAGAGATATCCTCTCCTTTTACCGAAGAAATTTTACCCTGGTTAGCCGGAGTTGGAACATCAGCAATAATTGGTTCTTTGCTTAAGCCCTGAACGAAATAAACAGTTTCGAAAGTCCGCTTCAGTTCTTTACTCTCGAAATTCTTCATTTCCATGTCTTTGTCGTAGTAGTAAATTTCGCCGGGAGCAGCTTCCTGCCGGGTTACAGCAATCCAGTTTTCGGTTCCGTTTTCAGAAACGCGCAAATAAGTATAATTGGTTGTCTGAATTACTTCTTCAACTTTCACCTGGTGCTGACCTGGTGCAGCATTTGGAGCCTGGGCAACCGGAACTTTGTTCTTCTGAACACATCCGGAAACAACAAGTAAAACAATCAAAAAGGCAAAAAACGATTTCATTCTATTTTGTTTAAGTTAATATTCAATTCAATGTCTGACAATAATTTACGCAACACAGCGTAAAAATAGTTATTGCTGCGGAATTTGCCGGAGCTTTTTTCTAAATGGATGTTAAAACATTCGGAAATTCATTGCCAAAAGTGGGAAATACATTCAGTATTTCGAAAAAACTTAACAAATATCAAGGCGATTGGTTGTAAATCCTGCCGATACCAGGTCTTTCAACTGAGCCTTTTCCGCCGACT
>JAEWME010000338.1 GCA_023393265.1 Bacteroidota bacterium
TCCCTGAAATACGGGAACAGGCGTTCGATCACTTTGGTAAAGCCGAGCGTCGAAAACTGCGAGTAAATTCCGGAGACGGCAACCAAAATGGCCGTGAGCCCGATTTGCTCTGTTGTCAGCAGTTTGACGGAAATATAAGTAGCCAGAAAACCTACAGCAACGCCAAGGTAAGAGTAGATTGACCCCTTGATCGTTTGCTTTTTAATTACGCCCATTTAATTTAGTAATGTGACTTAAAAGGTTTATTTTTGCTTCGCACGAAAATACGAATTATAAAATTACACCAATCAAGAATATGGATACAAAAAACCTTCTCCGCAAATCGGGGCCTTATATCCTTGCCATTGTGCTGTTTGTGGTTATAAGCGTTATTTATTTTTCGCCAGTATTGGAGGGGAAAAAGCTCCAGAGTTCTGATGGCGCCCAGTTTAAGGGAATGTCGAAAGAAATTGTGGATTATCGCAATGCAACGGGGAAAGAAGCGCTTTGGTCGAACAATATGTTCTCCGGAATGCCTGCTTACCTGACGTCAACTTTGTATCCTGGCGAGATTTTGTCGAATATTCAGAAAGCGGTTACTTCCATTTCGCAGCCGGTGATGATCCTGACCTTTAGTTTTGTATTCTTTTTTGTGCTTTGTACGCTGCTTGATATTAGCATTTGGATCGCTTTTGGGGCGAGCTTGGCGTATGGATTTATGACATTCATGTTTGCATTTATAGGAACGGGACACCTTACCAAAGCGCATACGTTAACTTATGCTTCGCTTGTGGTGGCCGGAATTCTGTTTGCTTTCAAGAAAAATAAAATTGGAGGAAGTTTGCTCGCGGCACTTGGGCTTTCGCTAATGTTGAGTGCAAATCACCTGCAAATGACTTATTATGTGGCTATCCTTTCTCTTATTCTGGGAATTACTTATTTCATCTTTGCAGTTAAGGAAAAGACGTTACCCGATTTTGCAAAGACAACCGTTTTTCTGGTGTTGGCTGTTATTTTGGCTGTTGGGACCAATTTCTCGAAACTCTACACCACATACGAATATGGAAAATATTCCATGCGCGGTAAGTCGGAACTAACACTGAATGGAGAGAATAAAAGTACGGGGCTCGACGACGATTATATTCTTGATTACAGCTATGATTTGGGTGAAGCCATGACCGCTTTTATTCCTCGTTTCAAAGGTGGTGGCATGAGCGAGCCATTGAGCACAAGCTCTGAAACGTATAATTTGCTGAAAGATTCTCAGGGCGATGCCGGTGCGAAGAAGATTGTTCAGGGCGGAATGCCGATGTACTGGGGAAGCCAGCCTATTTCGGGCGCACCGTTCTATTACGGCGCTGTTTTATGCTTCCTGTTTGTGTTTAGTCTGTTTGTTGTAAAAGGTAAAGACAAATGGTGGCTTTTGGCGGTGGTTGTGGTGTCGTTTCTGCTTTCGCTTGGAAAGAATTTTTCCGCCTTATCTGGTTTTATGCTCGATTATTTTCCCGGATACAACAAATTCCGCGATGTGAAGAACATCATCGTGATTCAGCAATTCGCTATGGCTTTGCTTGGGGCAATGGCCGTTCGCGAGGTCTTTCTTCGTCGGATCAGCAACGAAGAATTTATGAAAGCGCTGAAATTTTCCTTCGGAATTGCAGGAGGTTTGGCACTGATTTTTGCTGTTTTACCTGGCCTTGCCGGAAGTTTTACAGGTAGCACTGACGCGCAATATTTACAGATGGGCTGGCCGCAAAAGTTGATTGACGCCATGGTTGACGACCGCAAAAGCATGTTGAGGACCGACGCATTTCGTACTTTTGTTTTTGTTGGATTAGGGGCAGCCGGGCTGTGGGCCTACTGGACAAACAAAATCAAAGGCCAATACGCGATTGCGTTATGGGCTCTTCTGGTTGTTGCCGACATGTGGCCGGTTAATAAAAAGTACCTGAACAACGATAACTTTACTTCGAAAAAGGAAGTGGCTGTTCCGTTTCAGGAATCAGTGGCTGACAAAGAAATAAAGAAAGACAAAGACTTGTATTACAGGGTTCTTAACCTGAAGAACCCTATGGCAGATGCCCGCACCTCGTTTTTCCATAAGTCGATTGGCGGATACCATGGTGCTAAAATGGGACGTTATAACGAACTTTACTCGTATGCCATCGAACCGGAGATACGAGTATTTTATTCAGGGCTCAAGAGTGTTGATGCTGTTGACTCGGTGACGAACTTACTTCCGGTGATTAATATGCTGAACACTAAATATTTTATTTACGATTTAAATAGTCCGCCGCTGCTTAATCAGCACGCGATGGGCAATGCCTGGTTTGTGAAAGATGTGAAATGGGTTGGAAGCGCAGATGAAGAAATCAAGTCGCTCAACAGTTTCGACCCGAAGACCACTGCAGTTGTGAATGACAAATTCGAAAAGCAACTGGATGGCTTCAAATCAGCTTCAGGAGAAGGAGAGATCAGGCTGACAGAATATCAGCCGAATTATTTGAAATACGAGGCAAGTGTTTCGGGCAGTCCGCAATTGGCTGTTTTTTCTGAAATTTACTATCCCAAAGGATGGAAATGTATGGTTGACGGCAAACCTACAGAAATAGCCGAAGCTAACTACGTTTTGCGTGCCGCGGTTATTCCTGAAGGAAAACATCAGGTTGAATTTAAGTTCGAACCACAGTCGTATTACATGGGAAATAAAGTTTCGATGGCTAGTTCAATTTTGTTACTTTTAGCCATTGGAGGTTACTTGGTATATATTTTCAAAATCAAAAAATAAAGGTAATGGCAGGCAAATCGCAGCCGCAGAAGCTTAAACGGAGAATTTTCAGGTCGTATTTAACCTCCACGATCAGCATTTCGATGGTGCTGTTTATGGTTGGTTTGCTTGGTGTAGTTTTATTAAATGCCGAGCGACTTGCAAAGTATGTGAAGGAAAATATTGGGTTTACGCTGGTGCTGAACGACAATGTGAGCGAACAGGATATTGAGAGTCTGGTTAAATCGCTCAAGGAAACCGAATTCGTGAAATCGGTTGAATATGTTGATAAGGAAACGGCAGCCGAACGCCTGAGAAAAGATCTGGGCGAAGACTTTACCGGTTTTCTGGGTTACAATCCGTTACTTTCGTCGGTCGATGTAAAACTGGTTGCCGATTATACCACTCCCGAAAAACTGGCAGTGCTCGATAAAAAATTCATGGAATTTCCGCAAGTGAAAGAAGTATCATATCAGCACGATATTGTGAGCATCATCAACGACAATGTCAAAAAAATAGGTTTTATCCTGACGTTCTTTTCGGCTCTGCTGTTGCTGATCTTCTTCTCACTCATCAATAACACCATCCGTATTTCAATTTATTCACAGCGGTTTATCATCAACACCATGTTGCTGGTTGGTGCTACCGACCGGTTTATCCGTGCTCCATTCATCAGACGGAGTGTTTTGTACGGTGTTTTTGGTGCGCTTATCGCTAATGTGTTGCTTTTTATTTTAATGCTGTCGTACGCCCAGGAATTGACGGGGATCATTGATGTCGAAGATTTCAGAATTTTCGGCATGGTGTTTATTTCAGTGCTTTTAACAGGCGCAGCCATTTCATGGGGATCGACCTACCTGGCTGTAAATAAATTTATAAGGCTTAGGTTCGACGAGTTGTTTTATTAGTTTGCACCATAGAACTTTTCAGTTAACTTTACGCAAATTTTTTGAGAGATGGCAAAGAAGAATTTTGATTTCAACATGGAAGGATTCGCAGTTGGCAAGGAAAACCTGAAACTGCTTGTTATTGGCTTCGTGATCATTGTTGTTGGTTTTGTCCTGATGACCGGCGGCAAAAGTTCAGATCCTTCCGTTTTTAATCCTGAAATATTTAGCTTCAGGAGAATTGTACTTGCCCCGATGGTTGTGCTTTTTGGCTTTGTGTTCGAGATCTACGCCATCATGAAAAAACCAAAATCGGAAAAATAGTTACTGCCGGTCTTTTAAATTCTCTTGTTGCCTAGAGTTTTGTCTTTTTTATTCTGATTTTCAGTTTTTTGTACACATTTCCGGTTTTTTGAGACTTTCTAATTTTCTCTTTGATTTTCCGGTTCTATTGGTCTGCCGCTTTGTATTTCCTTTATTTTGACGGTTTTATTATAGAACACTTGCTAAAGTGCTGTTCTAATTGTTATATTTGCGGCCTGAAATTTTGACCGGTTTCACTTTTACAAATCTCTTATTTTAAAGCGTTTCAGGATGAAGGAATCCATTGAGCAGTATGATTTTCAAAAGGGAGAAATTCTTCTTTTTGACAAGGAATTGGATTGGACTTCTTTCGATTTGGTAAGGAAACTCCGTAATTTTTTGTGCCGCGAGACCGGAATAAAAAAGCTGAAAGTAGGTCACGCCGGAACGCTCGACCCCAAAGCCACTGGTTTAATGATCGTCTGTACCGGAAAGGAAACCAAGAAGATAGACCTTATTCAGGCTAAAGAAAAAGAATACATTGCCACCATCAGGTTGGGAGCAACTACTCCGTCGTTTGATTTGGAAACCCAGGAAAATGAAACCTTCCCGACAGCGCATCTTTCCAGAGAATTTGTTGAGGAGACACTTCGTTTGTTTATCGGAGAACTAGATCAGGTTCCGCCTTTGTTTAGTGCCATCAAAGTTGATGGAAAGCGGGCCTATGAGCATGCACGCAAAGGTAGTGACATGGTTCTTCAGGCAAAGAAAATCAGTATTTACGAACTGGAACTTGTCGATTATAAGGAGAAAGAGATTATACTCAGGGTTGTCTGCAGCAAAGGTACCTATATTCGTTCCCTGGCACGCGACCTTGGCACTGCATTAAACTCCGGGGCTTACCTTGTTGGCTTGCGGAGGACCAGAATCGGCGATCTGAAACTGGACGATGCCTGGGACTTGAAAATTTTTATGGAAAAGCTAAAATTTTCTGAAACTAATTGAAAAATACCCCGTAAAACGGGGTTCTGTTGTATAAAAAGCACAGAAAGCAGATATATTTGATTTCGAATAACATAAATAAAAAAGGGATATAATGAAACTGTCGAAGTTTAAATACGATTTACCGGAAGAATTGATAGCGCTTCACCCGGCACAAAATCGGGATGAGTCAAAGTTGCTGGTGTTGAACAGACAAACCGGGGCTATTGAGCACCGGATGTTTAAAGATATCGTTGATTATTTTAGTGACGATGACGTTTTTATTTTTAACGATACTAAAGTTTTTCCTGCCCGTTTGTACGGAAACAAGGAAAAAACCGGTGCCGAAATCGAAGTTTTTCTTCTTCGCGAGCTTAACCGCGAACAGCGTCTTTGGGATGTTTTGGTCGATCCGGCCCGCAAAATCAGGATTGGGAACAAGCTATATTTTGGTGAAGACGATTTGCTCGTTGCCGAGGTGATTGATAACACCACTTCGCGTGGCCGCACGCTGCGCTTTTTGTTCGACGGACCTTATGACGAATTCAAAAAAACGCTATACGGGCTCGGAGAAACTCCGCTTCCAAAATTTATTAAACGCGCAGTTACTCCGGAAGACAAAGACCGTTACCAGACCATTTTTGCCAAACACGAAGGCGCTGTTGCTGCTCCTACTGCCGGACTGCATTTCAGTCGTGAATTGCTGAAAAGACTCGAAATTCGGGGCGTTAAATTCAGCTATGTTACCTTGCATGTTGGTTTAGGCAATTTCCGGAGTGTTGATGTGGAAGATCTTACCAAACACAAAATGGACTCTGAGCAAATCTGGATTTCGGAAGAAGCCTGTCAGATTGTGAATGCAGCGAAAGATGCCCGGAAAAATATCTGTGCTGTTGGTACAACCGTTATGCGAACCATCGAAAGCTCGGTGTCGACGCAAGGCCATTTGAAACCATTTGAAGGCTGGACTAACAAATTCATTTTTCCACCTTATGATTTCAGTGTTGCTAACCGCATGGTAACCAACTTTCATTTACCATTGTCAACTTTGCAAATGATGGTTGCCGGTTTTGCAGGTTACGACAACCTGATGAAATCTTATAAGGAAGCAATTAAAGAAAAATACCGTTTCGGAACTTATGGCGATGCCATGCTGATCCTCTAGTTTTGACCGGTCTTTTTACAGAGAATCCCCGTCAACCAAACAAATTGACGGGGATTTTTTTATCTTGGGACTAAAATCCGAATTAAAAACTAATCAAAAAAGATGATGGAACTCGAACCAATTGTACTAACCGATCCGCAGGTTCAGCCAACCGACGAACTGATTTTTTCGATTATTGGCGAGAATAAAATTTACTGGGAAGAGCTCGTCGAACATATATACAACCAACACACATTTATTACCGAGGAGTGGCGATTTTACAACGATGGCAAAAGCTGGCTGTATCGCGCGTTAAAAAAGAAAAATACCATTTACTGGATTGGCGTTCAGAAAGACACTTTTAGGGTGAGTATCTGGCTGGCCGATAAAGCTGCTCCGGTTTTGGAGGCTAGCGCCTTGCCCGAAAGTGTGAAAGAGCAATATCGAAATGCCCGGCAATTCAAGATAGGTCGCTGTGTTTCTATTGTAATGCGGTCTCCTGAAGACCTGGAATGCGTGAAACTGCTTGCCGACATCAAGGTAAACCTGAAATAATCTATCGATTCCTGATAAAAGCAAAACCCCGGCGAATGGCCAGGGTTTTTTATTTTGTTCTTACTGCTGAAAGATTATTTATCGAATATTTTGCTCCAGTTCTTGAATTCGCGTTTTTTCCAGGCTTCGCTGTGATAAACGTAGCTCACCATCAAAGGAAGAACTGAAGTTGCTTCAGCATAAACCATCTGTTCGTCGGTTACCTGAACTTTTCCCCACGAGCTGGCTTCCTTAAGGGTTGAAGAAGAGCAGGCGCCGTCGCGAACGTCGGCAACAGTGATCTGAACAGCATATTGGTGCATCGGAACTTCTTTTCCCAGAATTTCGGCGCAAACGACAGTATCCTGCGTGAAGTTTTTCGGCACACCGCCACCAATCATGAACAAACCGGTTGTTCCGGCAGCCATCTTGATTTTGGTCAGTTCGAGGAAGTCGGCAACCGAGTCGATGGAAACGTGTTTTTCAGGATTTTCCCACTGGTGTTTGGCCAAACCAAAACCAGCACTTGAATCGGAAAACGCAGGACAGAAAATCGGAACATTGTTTTCGTAGCAAACCTGGATGAGGCTGTCTTTTTTTACCGAATTTTCGGTCAGCCATTTACCAAGTTCTTTAATGAATTCGCGCGAAGAATATGGTCTTTTTTCTAATGAATCGGCAACTTCTTTAATGGTTCCGTCGCAATTCTGGAGTTCTTCTTCGTCGATAAAAGTATCATAAATACGGTCAATGTACAGGTCGCGCAGGATGCCGTCGTTGATGTCGGTGCTTCCACGGTAATGTTTATGACCAAGGGCTTCGAAAAAATCCATGTCGATGATTGAAGCGCCGGTGGCAACCACAACATCGATCATTTTATTTTTTACCATCTCAACATAAACCTGCATACATCCTGCAGCACTGGTACTTCCGGCTAAAGTTAAAATGTTGGTACATTCGGTATCGTTAACCATTTTCATCAAAATATCGGTAGCAGAGGCCGTGTCGCGCGAGGTGAACGACATTTTACGCATAGAATCGATAATGGGAGTTGAATCGAATGACTTGATGTCGATGTGCTCAATGGTTTCCTTTAATAAATCTGATTTTTTCATTTCCTTCTTTTGTGTTCTTTTTAAATGTGCTTGCTCAAAATCGTTATATGTTTCAAAATAAGTCGAATACGTCTTTCGGTTTCTTTTAAAAAGTGTGCGAATATAGTACAAAATATTTGCTTAAACCATGAATACCAAAGGAAAATTTCAGGTCTGAATTTGTTTTAACGATAACACAACATATTCGGTTACAGGCGATTAAAATTTGATGAAAAATTGATTTCATTTCGCCGGAAGAACCATATCTTTTAGAAAGATGTCGGCAATGTCGGCAATCGATGCGTCGAGGCTACGATATTCGAAGTCGATGATTCGTTTAATTTTCTCTCCTGAATACTGATTCTTTTGGTTGGTTCCCGAAACAGTCTCCCGCGTGATGATGGGGCGTTTCCCGGTGAAAAAACTGGCTGTTCGGGCCATTCGCCATGCAATCTGCAGTTTGATGTCCGAAGCAAAACTCCTGGGGCGCGGTTTGTGCAGGCTGTCGGCTATTTTATTAAAAAAGTCCTGGTAGCTGAGGTTTCCGGCATTCAGGATAAAGCGCTGGTTCTTTACCTGTTCGAAGCGCGAATCGTCCATCAGCAGCGTCATTGCTTTCACCACTTCGCGTACATCAACAAATCCGGTAATGCCTTTGGTGTAGTAATTCAGTCCTTTCCAGATCGACTGAAACAATTTGGGGCTGCCAATGTCCCAGTTGCCCGGCCCCATGATGATCGACGGATTGACGATCACGGCGTCAAGTCCTTCCTCAATCCCTCGCCAGACTTCCATTTCGGAGAAGAACTTGCTCACCGAATAGCCCGACTTGCGCTTCGTTGGTGTCCAGTAAGTTTCCTCATTTATTTCGCTTCCGTCCTGTGTTTTGCCAAGCGCTGCTATTGAACTGACATGGCAAAACCGTTTCACGCCGTTGAAAATAGCAGCATCAATCAGGTTCCCGGTTCCTTTCACATTATTGTTCAGAATCATGTCGTGGTCGTCGCCGTGAAACGATACCAACGCTGCGCAATGAAATATCTCTGTCACACCTTGCAGCGCTTCTTCGAGGCTTAGGTAATCGAGCATGTCGCCTTCTACCCACTCAATCCGACCGAAAAGTTCATCAACCTGATCGGTGTAATACGAAAATGTTTTTCTGGTCCAGTCGGTACTGCTTTGCGACCGTTTCAGTGCCTTTACCGAAAGACCCGAATTGGTCAGTTCGTAGAGGAGATGTGCTCCAACCAATCCTGTTCCGCCTGTTACCAGTATCATAATTTAAAAGTTATAAGTGTCTAAAGTGAACTAGAGTGCCTAAAGTTAATGAGTGCCATTTTAACTTTAGGCACTTCGAGCTTTAGCTCACTCCGGATTTTTCATCCACGGCGTCACCGCTTTCGCACCAAATTCTTTGGCTGTCAACTTTTCAATTTCAACCAAAATGATGCCTACATTTTTTATAGCCGGCGCGTTGAATTTAAACGGCAAATCGCTGTATTGCGTCATAAACTGTTTCACAATCCGCTCTTTCTCGTCATAATCGTCAACAAAAGTGGCGGTTCCTTCCACAATTACCGATTTCGACTTCACGCGGTAGCTGCAACCGACCAGTTCGTCCTGCCATGCCAGTTCTTCGCCCAATGTCCAGTTAATACAAACCTTCGGATTCTTTTTGATGGTTTCCCACATCCGTCCGTGCTGTGCCGAATGCAGGATAACCCGGTTGCCGTCTATGGCAAAATTCATGGGTAAAACGTATGGTATATCTCCGTCCGACATGGCCACGTAGCAGGTTTTGCATTGCTTCAGGATGTTGTCAATTTCTTTTTGGTCGTGTATAAAATGTGTTCTCATTCCTGGTTAACTTATGGTTCTGAATCCGAGTAATTCCGATAAATCTTTCATCACTTTTTTCAGGTTCTGAAACTGGGTGAGGTATTCCATCAGCTTTTCCATGTCATTGTTTTTGTTGGCCTCGTCAATTTGGTGCTGCAACTTCTTCAGGAGCAATTTCACATTCTTCAGTTTGTATTCCTGAACAAGCCTCGGGATAAGCGTGTATAGCAATTCTGTTTCAGTTTCGACAAACGCACCGGCTTTTGTCCAGCGCTTGCTTTCGATGTATTTGTCGGAAAGCAGGTTGCTGGCGTATTGGCTGATTTCGTTGTCGGCGTGGTGTGTGAAATATTTAATCGGGTCGAACTCCTTGTTTTCGACATTCTCTTCCATCGTTTCGATGATGCTCCTAACTTTCGGGTTGACCGAAACCAGCCCGTCGGCCTGCAGCTCGCTCAAAACGTAATAACTGACCGAATAAACCTGTGTTTGATGGGCTTCTTCGTCCTGAATTTCGAACAGGTCGTGGTGAAAATATTTCAGGAGAAAACGAATGATTTCCCGTTCTTCGGTTTCAAACGGATTGGATACTTTTCTTTCCTGAACTGGCTGGGCTGGCTTCGAGTTATGCACCTGCAATTCCTGAATCTCTTTCCTGACCTGATCTTCCGACTGCTTGTTCTGGATCTTCCGGATTTCGTCGTACAAAACTGCTTCCTGAACATCCATCAACCGGCTGCATTCTTTGATATATACAGTTCGGGTAATTGTGTCGGGAATGACAGCAATCGACCGCACAATGTCGCCGATCAGCCGCGCTTTCGAAACCGGGTCATTTTCAACCGTCCCCATCAAAAGCTGGGTCTTGAATTTGATAAAGTCGGTTTCGTTTGCCTTGATGTATTCGGCCAGTTCGCTGGCGCTCATCGAGCGGGCAAACGTGTCGGGGTCCTCGCCGCGGGGCAAAGGCAAAACTTTCACGTTTATTCCTTCTTCCAAAACCATGTCGATACCACGTAACGAAGCTTTGATCCCTGCGTCGTCGCCATCGTACACAATGGTGATATTGGGCGTAAAACGGCGGATGAGCCTGATTTGGTCGATCGTGAGCGAAGTTCCCGAACTGGCCACGACATTTTCGATTCCGGCCATGTGGAACGAAAGCACATCGGTGTAACCTTCAACCAGGTAGCATTTATCCTGATTGGTCATTTGCCGTTTTGCCTGGTAAATGCCATACAGCGTACGGCCTTTGTGATAAATATCCGATTCGGGCGAATTCAGGTATTTCGCAACGGTTTTGTCATTGGTCATGATTCGGCCGCCAAATGCAATGACGCGCCCGGCCAAGTTGTGAACCGGGAAAATAACCCGCCCACCAAAACGGTCGCGCACCCAGTCGTCGCGTTTAATGGTCAGCCCGGTTTTCTCCAGAAACTCCATCTTGTAGCCCTCTTTCTCCGCTGCACGGGTGAAAGTGTCTTTCCCATCAGGGCAAAATCCGAGTTCAAATTTGGCAATGATGTCGTCGCGGATACCACGCTCGCGCAGGTAACTCAGCCCGATGGTTCGTCCCTCGTTTTCTTTCAGGAGGTAATTACTGAAGTATTTTTGTGCAAAAGCCGACACAATCATCATGCTCTCGCGCTCGTCTTTCAGCGCTTTTTCTTCGGCAGTCTCTTCCTTCTCTTCGAATTCGATGTGATACTTTTTGGCCAGCCAGCGCAGGGCATCAGGGTAACTGAGCTGTTCCAGTTCCATGATGAAATTCACCGAGTTTCCGCCTTTGCCGCAACCAAAGCATTTGAAAATTCCTTTGGCGGGCGATACCGTGAATGAAGGTGTTTTTTCGTTGTGAAACGGACACAATCCGAGCATGTTAACCCCTCTCTTTTTCAGGGTCACAAACTCCGAAACAACTTCCGATATGTTGGCAACATCGAGTATTCGTGCGATGGTCGAAGAATCAATCATAGTTGCAAATGTAGAAATTTAAACCGTGAATCATGCAGCAGAACAAGTGTGACGGCGCGGGAAAATGGAGCAATTTTCCGGTTTGTTTTTCCTGAATTTTTGCGGTCGAAAGAAACAGGAAAGGCAATGTTCGACCGGATAATTCTTATCTTTGATAGTGTTTACAAGAGCTTTTGAATATGGCAAATCGTTCGCGAAGAGGATTTCTGATTGCTGGTGGAATTTTGGCGTTGTGCTTTTTGCTGGCTCCGTTTTTCCTGATTAAGAAGAAAGATAAACGGCTGATTAAATTTGGGATGATTGCTGATGTGCATTATGCCGATCGTGAACCAGCCCGCAACCGCTTTTACAATCAATCGCTCGATAAACTTGGTGAGTTTGTCGATGAGATGAACCGCGAAAAAGTGGCTTTTGTTGTTGAGCTTGGCGATTTCAAGGATCAGGATGTGGTGCCAAATCAGGACAACACACTCCGGTATCTTGACGATGTAGAAAGTGTTTTTCAGCGGTTTAAAGGACCAACATACCATGTGCTCGGGAACCACGATATGGACGGCATTACCAAAACACAGTTTCTGGAACATGTCGAAAATACTGGTGTTCCGAAGGATCGAAACTACTATTCGTTTAATCAGAACGGAATGCACTTTTTGGTGCTCGACGGAAATTATACCGGCGATGGAAAAGATTACAACAAGGATACTTTTCGCGGGCAGGAATCCAGGATTCCTCAGGATCAGGTAGCGTGGATCAGGCAGGATTTGAAGGATAACAAATTGCCGGCGATCGTTTTTATCCACCAACTGCTTGGCGACTCAAAAGGCATGAAGAAAAGCGCACAGAATGCCCCGGAGGTTAGGAAAATTTTCGAAGATTCGGGCAAAGTCCTTGCTGTTTTCGAAGGTCATGTCAATTCGGAGCGACACTCGCTGATCAACCATATTCACTATTATTCGCTCATTTCAGCAGTAGAAGGAAATGGATTGCAAAATAGCGCTTATGTCACGGTTGAAGTATACAAAAACGGGGGAATCCGCGTTCATGGTTTCCGCAAAGCTTCGAACCGAAAATTTAATCTGAATGACAAAATTTGAGCAATAATGAAAAAGAAACTGGTTGTGCTTTCCGGAGCAGGAATGAGCCAGGAAAGCGGTTTGAGGACTTTCCGAGATATGGGCGGACTTTGGGAAGAATACAGGGTGGAAGATGTAGCCACGCCGGAAGCCTGGACGCGCAATCCGGATTTGGTAATGCGCTTTTACAACGAACGCCGGAAGCAACTGTACGAATGCAGTCCAAACGCCGGGCACACCGGGCTTGTTGATCTGGAGAAGGATTTCGACGTGCACATCATCACACAAAATGTTGACGATTTGCACGAACGTGCCGGAAGCAAAAATGTAATTCATTTGCATGGCGAGTTGAAGAAAGCGCGAAGTTCGGTCGATCCGTCGCTTGTATACGATATCGATGGCTGGGAACTGAAATTTGGACAAAAATGTGCCAAAGGCAGTCAGTTGCGGCCACACATTGTTTGGTTTGGCGAAGCGGTCCCGGCAATGGAAGAAGCGGTTCCGGTGGTTGCCAAAGCGGATATTCTGGTCGTAATTGGCACTTCATTAAACGTATATCCGGCGGCTGGCCTGGTTAATTATGTAGAACCCGGAACACCTATTTTTGTGGTTGATCCGGAACGTCCGGATATGTATATTCGCAATGTAACTTATATTCAGGAGAAAGCGGGGAAAGGAGTTGAGATTCTAAAAGAAAAACTAAAAGAATTGAAATGAAACAACTTTTATTTTTGGCTGGTTTTCTTGTTTTCGTGATTCAGCTTTCGTTTGCACAGCGTTTTGAGGGCGGTGTGCTGGGCGGCTTGAATGCCTCGCAGGTTGATGGCGACACGTACAGCGGTTATCACAAACCGGGTGTCGTTTTGGGTGGATTTGTGCAAACCAACCTTTCGCGGTCGGTTTACGCCGGAATGGAATTGAAGTTCACGCAAAAGGGTAGCCGCAACCGCGATTCGCTGGCTACCGAGGGGCAAATCAAATACATCATGCGCCTGAATTATGTCGATTTACCTGTTTATCTGGGCGTCAGGACAAGCGACAAGATTTCTTTTTTCTTCGGAATGTCAGCCGGTTACCTGATTAGCGGCAACGAATTTAACGATTACGGAAAATTTCCGCCTGAAGATCAGCATGAGTTCAATTCGATCGATTACCAGGGATTATTCGGCTTTCGGTTTCAATTTACCAAACGGCTGTTCGTTGATTTGAGGGGGCAATACTCCGTTGTTCCCATCCGAAAACAGAGCGGAAACGCGTTGTGGTATTGGAAAAGCAACCAATTTAGCAACGTCCTTAGCACCACAGTCCTTTATCGCCTCGATTTTTAGTTCTGGATAATGTCATAAAAATCAATGATTTGATTTTGTGTATTGTATATTAACATTGTTAATATTTCAAAATGATGTTAATTATATTGAAAAATGTTAATATTTTTGTCGATGTTATGAAAACGCAGTTAACTGCAAAGTTGTAAAACGACAAACAAGAACAATTAAAAATGAAAAACAAGGTAATTCAGGAAGAAAGAGTGAAAGGCTATTTCATCCAGGCTACAAAGGAAATTTTGAAATCAGAAGGACTGAAGGCATTGAGTGTGCGTGCCGTGGCCGACAGGGCTGGTTATTCGTATGCTACGATGTACAACTATTTCAAAGATTTAAATGAGTTGGTATTCTATTGTGTCGAAGACTTTTTCAAGGAGTGTAATACATTCGCCGAAGAACAGGTGGCTGCTCAACCCAACGGGCTTGGTAGGCTGAAATCGAAAATTCTGGCTTATGCCATCTATTTCACCGAATACCCTGGCATTTTCGATTTGTTCTTCATGGAACGGATCGGAAATTTTCAGCAGAGAAACGGAGTACTTGAACTGACAAGCGATTCGGCGGCCAAAATTTGCCAGCCGGAATGGGAACATTGTCTGAAACACGACCTCATTTCGCAAAACAATTATACCATGCTTCAGAAACAAGCGCAATATGTTGTCACCGGGATTCTTCTTCTTTACCTCAACAGGGCAAATCCGGCGTCGTATCCCGAATTTGTCTCGGAAATCAATTTGAACCTCGACCAGTTGCTGGGAAAATAATCTAAAAATTAAGCCGTTGCCAGGGTCGCAATACTTACTCTGGCATCGGTTTTTGAAAGGATCTCCGCAGCGCAGGCCTCCAGCGTCGAACCGGTTGTTACCACATCGTCAACCAACAAAATATGTTTTCCTGAAAATTTTTCAGGATGGGCTAACCCGAAAATTCCTTCCACATTTTGCCAACGCTCGAAGCGCGCTTTGCGGGTTTGTGTTTCGGTGGCAGTAACTCGCTTCAGATTGTCGTCGGATAATTCTTCACCCATTTGTGTGGCAATTCCGGAGGCGATCCACCAGCTT
>JAEWME010000358.1 GCA_023393265.1 Bacteroidota bacterium
GGTTAATCTGATCAAAACTGGTGTAGGTACCGCTCCAAAAGTTCGTTCCCCAGGCCTCATTCAGCGCGTCTATCGTTTTATACTTGCTTTTCAGCCAATCTCGAAAGCGTTGCGGCACACCTTTTCCGTAGTCGAGAAAGCGACGTGGCTCATTATCAAGTTGCCATCCAATCACCCGCGGATCTTTTCCGTAGTGATGGGCCAGTTGTTCGATCATTTTTAGCGAATACTGGCGATAATAGCTGCTCGAAAAAGAAGCATGTTGCCGTCCGCCATGATCCATTTGCCGACCATTTTCATCAGTTTCGAGCACTTCAGGATGACTCCTGACCAACCAAACCGGAGGTGTTGCCGTTGAAGTACACATGATTACTTTCAGGTGATATTTGTCGGCCAGTTGCAAGGCCCGGTCGAGCCAGCGAAAATCATATTTCCCTTCTTCAGGTTCGAGCTGCGCCCAGGCAAACTCGGCGAAATGAGTGAATTCAAATCCCATCTCTGCCATATTCCTGAAATCGCGCTCCCATTGGGTCGAATCCCAATGTTCAGGATAATAATAAACGCCTACCTCTGTGAGCTTCTCAGACGGGAAAAATTTTTGAATGTTTTGTGCTGACAAATGCAGCGAAGAGAAGACACACAGAAACAACAGCGCGAAAAGTTTTTTCAGTTTGGAAACCATAAGTTTAATGTTAGATTTAGCTGTTACAATTATACTGTTTTTTGAAGACAAATCAGCCGAAGCGAACCGCATAACTCAGGCTACCTATCCGTTATTACTGCTGAAAACTATTTTACGCAAACTGCTGTTTCAATAAATAAATCACATAATTTTATCACAGGTAAATTTTCTAAAAATATCGACAAATGAATGTTTCCGAGCAACCTTTCTATTTCAAGGCAACCGTGAAGCTGCTGCTGGTGGCACTGGTCATCGCCTTCATGATTTTGGCAAAAAACATCCTGATACCGCTTACCATCGCGGTGTTTTTTACTTTTTTGCTTTTGCCGGTGTCCCGAAAACTGGAACAATGGCATTTCCCGAAAGCAGTTGCCATACTGGTCAGCATTGTGCTCGCTTTTGCAATTTTTGCAGCCCTGATGTACCTGTTTGTCGATCAGGTCTTCAGCTTTATTAACGACCTGCCCACGTTGGAAGATACCATGAAAGCCAAATGGGATGCCTTGCAATTGTTTATCTCAGATACGTTTCATGTCAGCCCCATTGAGCAGAAAGACTGGCTGACAACAAAAATCAAGGAAAATGCCAGCACCGGAGGCGTTTTGGTGCTCGGACTTTTCTCAGCAACCACTTCATTCCTGGCCAGTTTTGCACTCATCCCGATTTATATTTTTTTCCTGACCCTTTATCAGGATAAAATGAAAGAGTTTGTAAGGCTGATTGCCAACGAGGATAAAGATCCGAAAGCGTTAATGGTTGTAAGGAAAGTATCGAAGGTTTCGCAACAGTATCTGCTCGGAATTTTTCTTGATGTGGTGATTCTTTCAGTGCTCAATTCCACAGGGTTTATTTTGCTTGGGCTACCTCATGCCATTCTGTTTGGTGTATTGGCTTCAGCGCTGAATATCATTCCCTACATCGGGGTACTCATTGGCAGCCTGCTGCCGATCATCATGGCGTTACTCACCAAAGATACGATGGCCTATCCGCTGGCGGTTGCCGGTGTTTGCATATTCACCCAGTTTCTCGACAACAATTTTATCACACCTTATGTAGTTGGTAGCAGCGTAAGCATCAACCCGCTAACCGCAACTATTGTATTGGTTGCCAGTTCGTTAATTTGGGGAATCCCCGGCATGGTGCTTTGTCTTCCGCTAACCGGGATGGCCAAAGTAGTATGCGACAATGTCGAATCGCTTAAACCTTACGGCTATCTTTTAGGCGAAGAAGTGAACTTCGAAGAACAAAAAAATAACAAGAACAAGTTGCTGAAGAAATTCTCCCGAAAAAAGAAAAGCTGAAGACTTTTACTG
The DNA here is from genome assembly GCA_023393265.1 of Bacteroidota bacterium. Lineage (GTDB taxonomy): Bacteria > Bacteroidota > Bacteroidia > Bacteroidales > Prolixibacteraceae > Aquipluma. Next base: position 1,996 of record JAEWME010000358.1, read on the forward strand.
AACTTCTTTTTTGACAAACATTTCAGGAGTAAACTTGTTATTGGTATTGCTAATACCTACCCGAATTCTGTTATCAAAAACCTGATTTCAGAGCCAAATACAACAGTTGTTTGCTTGCTTTTGGCTTTTCGTTTTGTTATCTTTCATCGACATTAGCCGCTTTGCCGCTTGAGGGCAAAAGGCCATTACATATAGTCATAAACAATTAAAAAAGAAAGCTATGAGTTCAGGAAAAGTTTTATTGGGCGTTCTGGCAGGCGTAGCCGCCGGTGCTCTGATTGGAATCCTGTTCGCTCCTGACAAAGGATCGGAAACAAGAAGGAAAATTGTAGAAAAGGGCGAAGATTACGTCGACGGGCTGAAAGAGAAGATCAACGACCTGATTGACGAAGTAGGCAAAAAGGTTGACGCAACCAAAGCCAAAGTCGACGAAGTGGCCGCCGAAGTAAAAGCAAAAACCGAAGAAGCCAAAGTTTAGGCTGGCGGTAAACCAATCCGGCGAAAAGGTAAAAACGCCACGTATTGAATAAATTAGCTGGGTATTTTATATTTTTGCCGACATCCGGTCCTGTTCACCGGGCAGGATATTACTTCTTCAAACTGTTGAAATGGAAGAAAAATCATCAATTGATGCCTTAATCGAAAAAGGCGAACAGTACGGCAAAACGACACTTGAACTATTGAAACTGAAGACACTCGACAAATCGTCGGACGTGATCTCCAACCTGGTTTCGTGGCTCATTGTATTCGTGTTTGCCGTATTGTTTTTTCTGATCCTGAACATTGGCGTTGCCCTTTGGTTGGGCGGCCTGATGGGCAAAAGCTATTACGGATTTTTTGCCGTGTCGGGCTTTTATGGCCTGCTCGCCCTCATTTTCGGCATTTTCAGGAAACAATTGGTGAAAAAACCGCTCAACAATTCAATCATCGAACAAGTACTCGACAATTAGTTATGGCCAAAGAAGATGCAGTTGAAAAACTCCGGGAGTCGATTCGTGTGCTGGAAATCAGGCAGGCGGAAGAAGGTGAGATATTGAAGGCACAATTTAAAATGACGTACGAAAGTCTGAAGCCTGTCAATCTCATTAAAAATTCGCTGAAAGAAATTACCAGCTCATCCGAATTAAAAGGCGACCTGTTCGAATCGGCCATCGCCCTACTCTCAGGATTTGTTACCCGCAAAATGATGGTTGGCTCAAAATCCAATATTTTCGTCAAGATTCTGGGGCTTGTCATGCAGTTTGGCGTCACTAACTTCATTGCCAAAAACGCAGAAACCATCCGTGAATTTCTGTCTGGCCTTATTGATAAATTTTTCAAACCGGCAGAAGAAACCCAACCGCAATCAGGAGAACAAGCAGAATAAATCCTCCGTTTTTTTTTCGTTCCTGAATAATTTCATCGCCCCATTCTACGATTCATCGCAATCAAACGACGATTCGGTTTTTTATCTTTTCGCTACCGAAAGCGTGGCTGTTATTTTGTCGTCAAACAAGAACAGCCATGAAAATACTTTATACCATTCTTTTCATTTCATTGGGTTGGTCGGGCACAAGCGGGCAAACCCTGATCCACGGAACCGTGCACGATCAGAAGAATAACCCGCTACCCGGCGCCAACATTTTTATCAAAAACAGTTACGATGGAACCACTGCCGACAGCCTCGGCCATTTTAGTTTCAAAACCGACCTGTCGGAACCACAAACGCTGCTGGCAACATTTATTGGCTACCAGCCATTTTTTGTTGTCCTGAACCCCGACGCACAAAAGTCGTTCGAATTTTCAATTATCCTGAAAGAATCAGACGACCAGATTGGTGAAGTCGTCATCAATGCCGGGGTGTTTGAGGCCAGCGACGAGAAGAAGGGCGTCACCATGCGGGTTTTCGACATTGCAACCACCCCGAGCGCGCAGGGCGACATTTTTGGCGCTTTGGCCACACTGCCCGGTTCGCAGAAAGTTGGTGAAGATGGTCGCATCTTTGTTCGCGGAGGTGAAAGCTACGAAACCAAAACCTACATGGACGGAATGCTCGTAGCAACACCCTATTCGTCGAAAATGCCGGACATGCCCACTCGCGGAAGGTTCTCGGCCCTGCTTTTCTCCGGAACGTTATTCAGTACCGGGGCTTATTCGGCGGAATACGGACAGGCCTTATCATCGGTGGTTGACATGAAAACCAACCCGGTAGAAACAGAAGAAAAATCGAGTATCTCGCTCCTGACTGTCGGCACAATGGGTTCGACTACCAGATGCTGGAAAGGCGGATCGCTTTCCTTCAACGGCGACTATATGAATTCCGGCCTCTCAAATAAAATCAATAGGCAAAAAGCCGACTGGATAAAAACACCGGAAAGTGTGGATGGCACGATCATGCTCAGGCAAAAAACCGGTAAAACCGGAATGCTGAAGTTCTTTGGTAATTTCAGTCACAACACCAGCGGCATTGACTACCACACAGTTTCTACTCCTGGGAACCAACGCATTTTTACCCGAGAAACAAACGTTTACACTACAGTTATCTGGAATGGCATGATGGGCGAAAACTGGCTGTTACAAGCCGGAACTGCCTGGAACTTCGACCACCAGAAACTTGATATGAATGCCGACAGGATTATCAACGACCAAAAAATGATTCAAACAAAATTGCTTCTCAATTATCAGAAAAATGAAAAACTGAGCGTGAAAACCGGAGCCGATTGGATTGGTTCGGACTACGGCCAGTATGTCCGAATGAACGGGTACTTCAGGTTGCCATTCAGGAACAATCAATTGTCAGCATTCGGCGAAACGGAGTATAAACTGTCTAAAAAGGTTGCGGCGAGGTTTGGCCTCCGGTTCGAAAACAACTCGCTGATCAGGAGCAGCACGCTCGCTCCATGCTTTTCAGGAGCTTATAAAACAGGCGCACACAGTCAGATTTCGCTGGCCTGTGGAGCATTTTATCAAAACCCGGAGAATGATTACCTCAAATTTGCACCTCAGTTGAAACCTGAGAAAGCCCGCCACCTGGTTGGAACATGGCAATACCAGACAGAACAGAAAACCCTCAGGATAGAAAGTTACCTGAAAAAGTACGACGATCTGGTAAAATACACGGTACTTTACGCACCCCATGCGGCCAGTTACTCGAATAAGGGCAACGGACAGGCAGAAGGTGTTGACATTTTCTGGCGCGACAAAAAATCGATTAATCTGACTGACTACTGGATTTCATACTCGTGGATCAACGCGCGCCGCAATTACAAAGACTTTCAGGAAGAAGCTGTGCCGAATTTTATATCGGAGCACAATCTTTCGGTGGTTGCCAAAAGGTTTTTTCAACCACTCCGGACTTATGCCTCCGTCACCTATTCCTTCGCCAGCAGCCGCCCTTACCACAATCCCAACTTACCCGGATTTATGAATGCCCGGACAAAAAATTACAACGACATCAGCCTGAGCCTGACTTACATTACCGAATTATTTGGCCGACAATCGGTGGTGCACCTGATGGCGAATAACCTCGCCGGGTTCGACAATGTGTTTGGATACAACTTCTCTTCAACGCCCAATGCAAACGGAATTTACGATGCTTCGCCCATTAAATCGCCATTTGTGCGGCAAGTCATCCTGCTCGTGTCCATGCAACTATAAAACAACCTTTAAAACAATAAAAAATGAAAAACTTATCGGCACTCGCTTTTTACCTGTTATTTGTCAACCTCGCACTTGCAGGTGAAATTTACGAAAAAGCCATGACAACCGCCATTGGCAAGCTTTTTCAGGCACAAACAACTGCCAGCTACCAGGATGCAGCAAACCAGTTCGAACGCATTGCCACAATCGAAAAAGTAGAGTGGCTACCGTTGTACTACGCATCGTATGCTTACATTCAAATGACTTTTCAGGAGCAGGACGCCGTAAAAAAAGACGCATACCTCGATCAGGCCCAGAAACTACTCGATGCGGCCATGAAACTAGCTCCTGAAGAATCAGAGCTGTACATGCTTCAGGGGTTTCTTTATCCTGCAAGGATTAACATCGATCCAATGGCACGAGGCGCGCAATATTTTGGAGAGATGAACAGAGCGCTCGACAAATCGCTGGAACTAAACCCCGACAATCCACGTGTTTATTTTCTGCGAGCCATGATGACGCTCAACATGCCTGAAGCCTTTGGCGGAGGCGCAGCCAAAGCGTTGCCCATTTTTAACGTGGCACAGGAAAAGTTTGAGATTTTCCAACCAAAAACAGCTCTCTCGCCCAATTGGGGAAAAGAGGCCAACGAATTTCAACTGAAAAAACTTCAGGAATCCGGAATTCAGTAAGGCGTGATAGCATAATATTCAGTATTTTCGAACAAAACTGGTGTAACAAACTCATGAACAAAAAACAGCTGACCCTTCCAGAACTATTACTCCGGATATTGCTTTTTGCGATAATCCTGGTTTTGCTGGGTAACCTCACCATGGTTGTCATCCTGAAAGGCGAAATGCCCACGTGGCGAATGATTCTGTACGGATCGGCGAATTCTATTATCGTGGGCGGAGCATTTGCCATTGGCCTCACATTCCTGACCAACTGGCTCGACCGCAAAGTTCCGTGGCTCGACGCTCCTGTCAAACGGTTGATTGTTCAGTTTGTGTCTACCGTTGTTTTTTCGCTGGCGGTTATTGCGCTGGCAATCCCGGTGAGCGGTTTTTTTATGCAGCAGCAACTCACCCCGGATTATCTCAGGGAAACAGCCGGATTCATGGTGAAAATAGCCTTCATTTTTATATTTACAGGATCGCTCATTACCAATGCCATCCTGTTTTTCAAGAACTGGAAGGAAGCAGCCGTTCAGCAGGAAAAAATGAAACGCGAGCAACTTGCCCTTCAGTACGAAACACTGAAAAGCCAGGTGAATCCGCACTTCCTTTTTAACAACCTGAATTCGCTTACTTCGCTGATCGGTTCCGATCCGGAGAAAGCCATCAGCTTCGTCAAAAAACTATCCGAAGTTTATCGTTATGTCCTCGACCAAAAAAATCAGGAACTGGTTCCGCTCGAAACAGAAATGAAATTTGTAGAATCATACATATTCCTGCAGAAAATACGTTTTGGGGCCAACCTCACTGTCGAAACCGAGGTAACCGCCTCCAATTTCAAAGTCATCCCGCTTTCGGTGCAAATGCTCGTTGAAAATGCGGTTAAACACAACGAAATATCTGACAAAAAGCCGCTGACGATCCGGATTTTCAGCGACGACGAATACCTGACTGTCGAAAACCCGGTTCAGAAGAAAACCGGATCGGAAGGCACAGGCAGCGGGTTGAAAACCATTGCCAGCCAGTATGATTTTTTTACCGACAGGGAAGTAAAGATTGAATCAGTATCAGGGAAATTCATCATTAGCCTCCCCTTAATCACGACGTAAGATGTACAAAGTTTTAGTTATAGAAGACGAAAAACCGGCAGCAGACTGGCTTTGCCAGCTCATCAGAAAAGTGAACAGCGAAATTAGTATTGTAGCGATAATCGACTCCGTGGCCGGCGCAGTGGAATGGTTCAGCCAAAATCAGGCGCCCGATCTGGCGTTTATGGACATCCAACTGGCCGATGGCATCAGCTTCGGAATTTTTGAACAGATAAAAGTGCCATGCCCCGTTATTTTTACAACGGCATACGAGGAATACGCCGTCCGCGCCTTCAAGGTGAACAGTGTCGATTATCTGCTAAAGCCTGTTGCCTTCGACGAACTCGAAGCCGCTATGGAAAAGTTCGGCGAACGAAACCCGGTAGTTCCCGAATCACCGCCGGTGACACTTGAAATCCTGGACAAGGTGAAAGATATGCTCCGAAAGCAGTACAAAACGCGCTTCGCCATCAAAGTTGGTGAACATCTGAAATCGGTTCCGGTTGAGGAAATTTTGTTCTTTTATAGTCTCGAAAAAGCCACCTACCTTTGTACTGCCGATTACAAAACCTATCTGGTTGACTACTCGCTCGACCGCATTTCAGAAATGGTTGATGAGCAGCGTTTTTTCCGGATCAACCGGAAATACATCCTGAGCAGCCAGTCGATTGCCGACATCGTTTTTTATTCGAACAGCCGGTTGAAGATCAAACTCAAAAAAGCAGACGAAGAGTCCATTATTGTGAGCCGCGATAAAGTTCCGGCTTTCAAGGAATGGCTGGATAGGTAAAAATCGCAACATCCGGATTCAACCCGGCTGCGGCAAAGTTTCCATTCAATTTCCAACCCCGGGATCAACGTCGGGAGAATTTCCGGTGAATTTCTGGCTTCCCGCAGAGAAATTGTGGTCAAACAGTTGCCAGAGGAGTTCAAGCGGCATTATTGGTGTATCAAAAATTAAGGGAAAAAGTACTTTCAACTGTTATAACTCAGTCCTGGCTTTGCAAACCCGGCATTGATATTAACTTTGAAAACGACATTTGAAATTCACCGTATGAAGCGATATTTTTTCTTTTTTTTCCTGCTCCTGATTTTTGCCAACATATCGAACGCACAAAGAACAACAAAAAAACAGATCACAACCAGCGACTTTGGCGGATGGAAAGTTTTAAATAATCCACAAATTTCGAACGACGGTAAATACGCGGCTTTCGAGGTAAACCAGCAAAAAGGCGACGGAAGTCTCATCGTAAAAACCCTGGATTCAAAAAAAGAAGACTCCATTCCGAGGGGTTATGCAGCACAGTTTTCTCCTGAATCGGACTTCATTGTATATAAAATCAAACAACCCGAAGACTCCATCCGGAGTGCAAAAAAGAAAAAACTGAAAAAAGAGGACATGCCCGTCGACAGTGTTGGTATTTTCATCTTCAAGAAACACCAAACATACGCTTACCCAAACCTGAAACAATTTGCCTTGCCCAAAGAACACGCGACGTGGGTGCCGTTTCTGTCCGACATGAAAAAAGAGACAAAGAAAGACGGAGACAAAAAGGAAAAGGGCAAAGCAAAATCTGACGAATCACTGAAACAGTTAATCCTTTTCAAGGTTGCAACGGGCGACACACTTACCTTTCCCCATGTTACCGAGTTTTGTTACGCGCCGCTGGGCCAGACCATAACTTTCATCAGGCAGGTGAAGGACTCTGTCGATCGGGCCGAAGTACGCTCATTCAGCACTGCAACCGGCAAAACTTCGGTTTTATTTGCGCGCGAAGGAACAGCTAAAAAATTAACTATCGACCAGCCAGGAAACCGTTATGGCTTCCTGTTTTCGGCCGACACGATTAAAGAAAAAGTATATGCCTTATACTACG
>JAEWME010000384.1 GCA_023393265.1 Bacteroidota bacterium
AGAGATTCAAAAGCTTCCCATTTTTTGATGTTCCTGTGCAAAAATTGAATCTCGTTCATGGTGGAATTAAAAAGGTAATAATTTTGTGCAATTTAATAAACTAAATAAAAATTAGTGCTTATTTTACAAAATAAATCAAGGATAAGTGATGGATACTTTAAAAATAGATTCTTCGCAAAATATAGACATTGAACAACCCATCGCAAGCATCGGCGAACGCATTGCCGCTACCCTGCTCGATACGCTTTTCATTGCCATTTTCATGGCGGTTACCGGGTTCATTGCCGGCAGTCTGAATACTCCGAGGATGCTGATAATCGTTTATATTCCGGTAGCTCTATACAGTATTTTAAGCGAATTATTCATGAACGGACAAAGCTGGGGGAAAAAGATACTAAAGATTAAAGTGGTAAAAACTGATGGAACTTCTGTCACCTTTATGAGCTACTTTCTGAGATGGATAATCCGCATGATTGAAGTTTTATTTACACTGGGCTCCGTTGCAACCATAACGATTATTTTAAATCAAAAAGGTCAGAGGCTGGGCGACATTGCGGCAAACACAACAGTAATAAGAGTGCGACAAAAAAGCATGAAGGAAACCATTTATACTGAAGTCCCTGAAAACTATTCCGTAGTTCATCCTGAAGTCTCACTGCTGTCGACCAACGATTTGTACATTATCAAAGAAGTTCTTGAATTGATGCGGCTTCCGGAGCGAACCGCCCGAATATTTACAGTGGCAAAAAAGACTCAGGAAGCTATTGAAAAAAAGATGAACATCACATCCAACCAAAAACCTCAGTTATTTTTCGAAACAATCCTGCGCGACTACAATTTCCTGAATAACAAATAAAAGGTTTTCCATTTACGGTTAAGTTTTCAACGTCCACTTAAAACCGTGATTGAAAATCATGTCGCTCAAACCTCGGATAACCCTTTCGATTTTTTGCTACCTTTACGCCTTCGAAAAAATCAAAACATGGAATTAAATTTGCTTACAGCTATATCGCCGGTTGACGGCCGCTACCGCTCTAAAGTTGAAAATCTTCAGTTATATTTTTCAGAATTTGCTTTAATTAAATATCGTGTTCTTGTTGAAGTTGAGTATTTTATTGCGTTGTGCGAACTGCCGATACCGCAACTGGCAACTTTCGACAAAAATTTATTCTCAGCCTTGCGCGACGTTGTCAAAAACTTCTCGGTCGAGGATGCCCAGCGAATTAAGGACATCGAGAAAGTGACCAACCACGACGTTAAAGCGGTGGAATACTTTCTGAAAGAAGAATTTGAAAAGCTTGCCATTCAGCAATATAAAGAATTTATTCATTTTGGGCTCACTTCTCAGGACATCAACAACACCGCCGTCCCGAAATCGATTCACGATGCGCTCGACAACGAATATTTTCCGGCCGTGAACGATTTGGTTGATAAACTGGAAGAGATGGCTGACGAGTGGAAAAACATCCCGATGCTGGCCAAAACACACGGACAGCCAGCATCGCCAACCAACCTTGGGAAGGAAATCCGTGTATTTTCAGAACGTCTGAAAACGCAGCTCGAACAACTGAAAGCCATTAGCTGCGATGCCAAATTTGGCGGCGCTACAGGCAATTTCAACGCGCACCATATCGCTTATCCCGAAATTAGCTGGAAAGCATTTGGCAATCATTTTCTGAAAAAGTATCTCGGACTGGAACGCTCGCAATACACCACGCAGATTGCAAACTACGACAATCACGCTGCGATTTTTGACGCTATGAAACGTGTGAATAACATCATCATGGACCTGAACCGCGACATGTGGACCTACATTTCGATGGAATATTTCAAGCAAAAAATTAAAGCTGGAGAAGTTGGTTCGTCGGCCATGCCGCACAAAGTAAACCCCATCGACTTCGAAAACTCGGAAGGAAACATCGGAATTGCCAATGCCGTCTTCGAACATTTGGCGGCTAAATTGCCCGTTTCACGTCTTCAGCGCGATCTAACTGACTCGACCGTTTTGCGTAATATTGGCGTTCCGTTTGCTCACACGCTGATTGCAGTAAATTCTACAATGAAAGGCTTAAATAAACTGTTAATTAACACGGAAGCCATCAATGCCGATTTGGAAAAGAACTGGCCCGTGGTTGCAGAAGCCATCCAGACGATTCTGCGACGCGAGGGCTATCCGAATCCCTATGAGGCTCTTCGCAACCTGACTCGTGTAAATCGAAAGATTGATCAGGAGGTTATCCATGAATTCATCGACACACTGGAGATTTCGGACAGCCTAAAGGCGGAGTTGAAGAAAATCACGCCGCAAAACTATACCGGCATTTTTTAACACACAATAAACCACTGCATCAGAGAGTTTTTGATGTTGTCACCTATATGGATCATTTGAGTCTTTATGAAAGATTTTTTTAAGATTTTACGCCGTTTTATCCCCCCGTATAAAAAAGAACTGGCGCTCAATTTTCTGTTCAACCTGCTTTCTGCGTTGTTCACAGTTTTTTCGGTTGCTATGATGATCCCGATTCTGGACATTCTGTTCGATAAGGCAAACGATGTGAAAAACCTGGTGCCGTGGACGCTGAATCTTGGAGTTATCAAGCACAATATTTACTATTTCATTACCGTGTTTAAATACGAAAACGGTCCCGAACTTACATTGTTGTTTGTTGGATTGTTCGTTATTGTGGCAACACTCCTGAAAGTTGGATTTTATTACCTGGGCGCCTACGAAGCCATTTACATCAGGAATGGCGTGGTAAAAGACATTCGGGAACAGATCTATAACAAAATACTGAGACTTGCATTGCCCTTCTTTTCCGAAGAACGAAAAGGCGATATCATCTCGCGCATTACTGGCGACGTAACAGAGGTGGAAAATTCCATTATGTCGTCACTCGATATGTTCCTGAAAAACCCAATCATCATCCTGGTTTTGCTAATCTCGATGCTCGTTATGAGCCCGAGTATGACCATTTTTATCCTGATTGTGTTGCCGTTGGCAGGTTTGATTATTGGACGTGTGGGGAAATCACTAAAAAAAGTGTCGCGTGCCGGTCAGGACAAAATGGGTATGATTTTGACGGTTGTTGAAGAAACGCTGAGTGGTTTGCGCATTATCAAGGCATTCAACGCCGAGAAGAAGATGGAAGCTCGTTTCAACTCGGAACTACATGATTACCGGCATATTATGAACCGACTGATGCGTCGCCGTGAATTGGCTCACCCGATGAGCGAACTGCTCGGAACCATTGTCATCATCATCGTTGTTTGGTATGGCGGAACACTGATTTTGCGAAACAACAGCGAACTTACCGGAACCGAATTTATAGCCTATCTGGCAATTTTTTACCAGATTATAAATCCGGCAAAAGCATTTACCCAGGCGCTTTACAGTATACAGAAGGGTTTGGCATCAATGGATCGTATCGATAAAATTCTGAAGGCCGATGTAACCATTCCTGAGGCAGCTAATGCAAAGCCGGTTTCGAAACTCACTGATTCAATTGAGTACCGCAATGTGAGTTTTGCTTACGACGAAAAGGTAGTATTGAAAAATGTTTCGCTGAAAATTGAGAAAGGTAAAAGCATTGCGCTGGTCGGACAATCGGGAAGCGGAAAAACAACATTCGTCGATCTTTTGCCTCGTTTTTACGACGTGATCGGCGGTCATATCCTGATTGACGGAACCGACCTGCGCAACCTGAAACTACACGATTTGCGCGATTTAATGGGAAATGTGAACCAGGAAGCCATTCTGTTCAACGATACCATTTTCAACAACATTGCGTTTGGGGTTGAATCTGCTTCAATGGCTGAAGTAATTGCTGCCGCCAAAGTAGCTAACGCACATGATTTTATCATCGAAACAGAGCATGGGTATGACACCATCATTGGCGACCGCGGAAGTAAACTTTCCGGAGGACAACGCCAGCGCCTGAGCATTGCCCGCGCCATTCTGAAAAACCCGCCGATCCTGATTCTCGACGAAGCTACATCGGCACTCGATACCGAATCGGAACGACTGGTTCAGGATGCACTCGAAAAGCTGATGCAAAACCGAACCTCAATTGTGATTGCCCACCGGCTTTCGACGGTTCGCAATGCCGACCTGATTTGTGTGTTCCACGATGGCGAAATTATTGAACGCGGAACGCACGATGAGTTAATCGCACTTGATGGCCGCTACAAAAGACTGCATAGCATGCAGATGTTTTAAGCACAACGGGAATCCCCATTCACATTTTCAGGAATTCATCAGGAGGAAAGAGCCTGAAATACCCTATCCTGCTACATTTTAGCTAGCCTAAAAAAAATGCTGTTGTTTTCAATATTTTACTACATTTACCGCGTCTGAAAAACCTTTGGACAATCAGAACTGGCGCGGATTACAAGAGGATTTGCTGATTGAAAAAACTTTTTACGGAATCATGGAGTAAGACGTTCATCGCTGTTCTGATCTAAGTTTTCAGGCAAAAACGAGAGAACAGTCTGATTTCAGGCTGTGAAAAAATAGTACGAACAAACAATTAACTTTTCCTTAATGAGAAAATGGCGCATTGAAGACTCGGCTGAACTTTACAACATCACCGGTTGGGGAATTAATTTTTTTTCCATCAACGAAAAAGGCCACGTTACCGTAACACCAAGAAAAGATGGCGTTCAGGTCGACCTTTATGATTTGGTTGAAGAGCTTCAGCTCAGGGATGTTTCAGCCCCCATGCTGATTCGTTTTCCCGACATTCTGGACAACCGGATTGAAAAAATGGCAAGCTGCTTTAAAACGGCTGCCGAAGAGTATGAGTACAAAGGCCAAAATTTTATTATTTATCCCATCAAGGTAAACCAAATGCGACCTGTTGTTGAAGAGATTGTCGGACACGGCAAAAAGTTCAACATTGGCCTCGAAGCAGGTTCCAAACCGGAATTACACGCAGTGATTGCTATTAATACCGACAACGATTCGCTGATTATTTGTAACGGGTACAAAGATGAAAGCTACATCGAGCTGGCACTTTTGGCCCAGAAAATGGGTCGCCGCATTTATCTGGTTGTTGAAAAACTAAATGAATTAAAACTGATTATAAAAATTGCTGCCCGTCTGCGGATAAAACCAAACATCGGAATTCGCATTAAACTGGCAAGCTCCGGAAGCGGAAAGTGGGAAGATTCGGGCGGTGACGCCAGTAAG
>JAEWME010000030.1 GCA_023393265.1 Bacteroidota bacterium
TTGCCAGACTTTTTTGTATGGCATTGAATTCAAAACAGTATCTCCGGAAAATTTGATTGAATAAGTGTAAGTACAGCAATCAAAATTTTCGGAAGTCCTAATTAAGTCGCGCCAAACGTTTCCTGAATTTAACAGGTTTAAACTTTGGCAATGAGCAAATTCTGTTGATAGGACTAAAACGAACCACAGAAAAAATACCGGTTTCATCTTTGATTGATTATTTCGTTAAAATCATACGTTTCGTATCCACTTCTTTGCCATCGACAACAAGCGCGTAGAGGTACATCCCCGGTTCAAGGCTATTGCCACTGATGGTTATAGTTTGCCTGCCTTTGCCGTTTACGTTGTGTTGCTGTAATTGAGTTCCGTTCATGTTGTAGATATACAAAACCGAAGATCCCGAACTTTCGGGAATCGTGCACCCAATGCGGGTTTCCCGGTTAAACGGGTTAGGAATGTTCTGATCCAGCGAAGCCCGGTTTTCTGCCGGGGTAACCGCACTCCCGGTTGGAATCGTTGCGCTTTTTAACCCGTTGTTTGCTATCACACTTTTTAATTCCTCGATCTTCGCTTCCTGTTCTTTCATGGCTTCTACAATCACAGGTATTACAGCATTATAATCAATATAGTAGCGGTCCTCATCTTCAAAATAGAAAACCGCTTCAGGCAATATCTTTTGTAAATCCTGTGCAATAAACCCAAGTCTGTCCTTTCCAATTCTCTCCTGTCTCTTTTTCTCCGTTTCGTCTTTGCATGAATCAGCCAGTTGATTAATAAAATCATACTTTTGGCCCCTCATTTGTAAAATTTTCTCCAAGGGTTTTTCAATTATGCGAAAGTTTTCTTTTAGACGTTTATCTGAAGTTAACAATACACCATTAGCATAATGATTTTGAGCATAAACATTGGCAAACTGATATGTTAGAACCATTATTGGTAACAGTAGGGTATATTGCCCTCGCTTGAGTTCCATTATGATGAGGGCCGGCAACTATGTCGGGATATGTTCCTCCGGCTTTAAAAATAATCGAAGTAAGCCTGAGGTTGTAACTCGCATCAGGGTCTTGCCCTATTCCTACTTGACCACTTGAGTTTACTTTGAGTTGCGCAAAAACGCCGGTTGAAATAATCACAAAACACGCGATAAAAAACAATGAAATCTTTTTCATATTTTTACAAAGTTTGTGGGTAGGTAATCTGTAACTTCCTTGCCCGGTTAAACGAATTTATTTATTGAAAGACCGACAGATTAATCTGCCGGGCTGACTTTTATCAAATAATTTTGGCAGATTTTCTTTGGGGTTAAATGTGGTAACTGGCATTTGGGTTGAATGTTAACAAGGTTAATGGTTTTAATAAATTTACGGCATAACCAAATCAAAGTCAAGTTAATTTCAAGCGCCATCCTCTGAAAATTTCATAATACATTAAAAATGTGCGCATTATATTAAAATGTTTATAAACATATAAAATAGTAATGATTTATGGATTACTGTATTATGTATATAAAAAAGGGATTCCATCTCTTCAAAAAAGATGGAATCCCTTTGCGGTCTCAATTAAGGTTTACTTCAAAACTTCTTTGGCTGCAAGCACCATAAACATAAAATTGGTGGCGCCGCCTCCCAGCACATATTCGGTCTGCTGCCAGAAATAGGGCCATTCTTTAAGCTCAGGAAAATCAGGACGGATAATTCCGGTTCCTGAAACCGAACCGCCGGGAATAAACGAACGATCGGCACGGTTGAAACCATAAGCCTGCGTGACTGAGCGGGATCCAACGCCCGAAACAAACGAAGAAGTATTTTCGCCCGGATGATTTCCGAGCACAAAATTGAGCGCATTCAGGAGATATTTGGCGTCGAAAATTTCGGGAAAAGCTTTTTGCAGAAAATACTGGCTTACCGCAAAACTCTGGATGTTCCAACCATCGCCCCAGATGTGCGGGTGATATGGCACGCCAAATGGATTTTCCTGCTGCACTTTATCTACGTCCGATTTGTATTTCCGTGCTGCGTCGGTTACCATCTCTGTCAGTTTCGGATCGTTGATCTGCTTCAATACACGGCCCAGTTGTCCGACCAAATCATACCGGCGGAACATCTGCGGCTGAACCAGTTGCAAAATATCCTCCTGGTATTTTTTATCACCAGTTGTTTGCAGTAATTCAACAGCCACCGCAACCTTCGAGCCTGCCAGCCACGGCGCTTTTCCTAAATCAGCATTGGTATAAAGTGCTTGTGCCGTGCTGAGCGACTGTTGAGCCAGCGTGTCGTTGAATCCTTTCATGACACGTGCAGCACAAGCCAATGCCTTGGCTACTTCCAGCTCGCGGCCCGGATTAGTTTCAGTAAAGACCAAACGATCGTCGAGTACGCCCGATTCGTGCGCAGTAACCTCGTCGGCCTTGAACGACGGATTATATTTCCGTCCGTCGGTCTGTGTTGCTCCATCTCCTAAATGCACATACTGGCGCAAAGTCGGGACGATGATTCCACGATACAACCGGCCCAAACTTTGGTATCCGGCTAAAATCGTAATCACACCGTGCTCGGCCTGTTGCAGCAAATCATTTTTGCCATCCGGACGGTGAATTTCGACCAGGTGTTTTTTCTGATCGACGGTGGTTTGGTCCCAGTCGGGATGAAACAATTCGTAGGCCTGAGAAAGCACCCACACCGTTCCGGCCTGCGATTCGACCCGCAAATCATAATCGCCTGCATCGTGCCAGCCGCCGCGGTTCAACCCGGGAACCTGTTCCAGCGATTTGTATTTTGTCAGGGTTGAAGGTCCCTGTATGTATCCGTCAAAATGGTTTGAGTCAACGGGTGCCATCAGCGCATCGTCCATGTGGCAGAGCCCGTGCCACACGCGGTAGCCTTCATTGATGCGCATGTGGCACATCTGCACCGGAAGAAAATACTCAACCGTAGGTTGCCACACATTTCTGTCATAAACATCGGCACTTATCCTGAAAGGTTCAGTTGTATTTCCGGCGTATCTAATCAGGTACATTCCCGGCTCTTTCACGTCCGAAAAATCGAATGTATAATAGTTGAAACGAAGAAATTTTCCCCAGTGGGCAGGTTCTGCTGTCCGGATTTCCCTTAGTCCACCATTTTCCATAATCCGGTTAAGGCTGATCTTTTCCACTTTCGGATCGTTTTTATCCACTTCAACCGCAGCCACTTTGGGCTGATCGGGATGATAGCCGATTTGGCTGACATGAACCACCGGTTTCGAAAGGAAATTGGGCAACACGTTGCAGTCGATCACCCATTCGATGGCACCCTTCGTTTTTCCGGGAGTGACCAGCGAACGAACGACAAACCAGCCGTTGTTGTGATAAAAACGTCCGTCGAGCAATTGCAAAGGCTGGCCAAAACTTTCAATGGTCATTGTTTGCGCAGCCACTTCTGGAACAATTGTGAGCTTTTTCCCGGTTGCCATCGGGAAAGCCTGCCACTCGCCATCTGCGTCTTTTTCCATCGGGCCATTGGGCTGGGTCGGGAAAATACCGGATTTGCCATCGAGGTACCAGCTTTTGCCAAACAAAATGGCCGGAAATAATTCGAAGTTGAAACCTACTTTTTTCTCCCAACCGGCAGGTAACGGCTTGTCGAGGTCGACAAAAACATGCACCGCTTTTCCTTCGGCAACCGCCCGTACTTTGTAAGTAAAATACAGATCAGGATAAAAAACTGGGTTGAAACCTTTGCGATTGATAGCAGAATCGGGATAAGTGCAGCCAACGCTGATTTCGTTGGCATCGCGGTTCACGGTCCGTTTTCCTACTTTCGGGATGGGCTGCCATTGTCCGGGAGTTGGTTCGAGCCTCAAGTCGCCATTGGTTGCAACACGGGTTCCATTCTGGATGATTCCAATTCCGCCCTGGTGCCCTTCAGGATAAATATCGAAGAAAACCATCACATTCAGTCCCTGCATCTCGAAATATTCGCTTTCGTTGATTTTCAGCGACTGTGCGACAGAACGGTTTCCTAAAAAACAGATAAACAAAAAGGTAAGCAATAAAGAAAAGTTTCTTTTCATCGTTAGTCAGGTTTAAGTTTGAAGTAATCGACAACAAGCAATCGACTTATTGTACTATTCACAAATTACAAATCAAATATACAGTTTTTCTGGTTCGAATCAGGCTGGGTGAAAAACAAAAACGGTCTCCGGAAAGTACCGAAAACCGTTCTGCAATTTATTGAGTCAAAATTTCTATTTGATTTTTTTGAGGTAAAGTTTTTTCAGTTCGCGCAGGTTATGAACCCCCAACTGATCGGAATAGATCCTGACAACTTCGTGCAAAGCGCCTTCGTAGTAAAAGGCTCCTTTAGCCGCATCGAATTTACTGCCATCCCAGTTATATTTCACCCGGTTGGTCAGCGCTTCAAACTCCGGCCAGTGCAAATGATTAGGAATCTGCACATAAGCATGGTTCTCTTCACGCGTATCGACAAACAGGTTTTCGTCAATTTCTTCAAGCGCAAAGAATTTGATAATCCGGAGTTTTACCACTTCGTTGTTCAGCTTTTTCACTTTCCGGAGAAAATGAATGCCCTGCTCTTCGAAAGATCTTTGCAGTTTTTCGAGCAGCGCGTAATCTTTCAGGTGGCGAACACGAAGCACATCGTACTTTTCGTCGTAGATATGAAGGAAACCTTTACCCGCATCGAACGGCGAAAGGAAATGCTCCTGAATTTTCTGAGAAGCACGCAAAATATCTTCAAGTGGGTATTGTTCCTGAAGAGCCAGATATAAATAAACGGGCTTTGCACTTTGCGGAAAATCATCATAGTAACCAGGAAATGGTTTCAGCGCTTCGAACACCAATGTTCCGGGAATAATTTTGTTTTCGATGGTGAAGACTGTTTCTGTCTTCGTTAAAGTTCCAAAAACTTCAAATCGTTTGTTCTGTTCCATATTAGTTAGTTTTTCTGGTTTGATTACTTTAGCACATTATTCTATAGCGGGTGAATGACTACAAAATACATCGACATTGATCAGGTTGGACAGGTTGCTTTTACTGTTAATGAACGTTCCAGGAGACTTCGGCTGACTGTAAAATCGAACGGGGAAACGGTTGTTACGATGCCTCCATCAGTGCTTTACCGCGATGCCATCCACTTTACAGAGTCGAAAACCGACTGGATTTTGAAACAACAATCGAGGATACGTGCTGGTTTAACTTTGTTTGCTCCCGAAAGTAGTTTTAAAACACGCTTTCACCGGCTTGCAATTACCAAAGGCCACACCGACAAAGTTTCGAACCGGGTTGGCAACGGCGTCATCCAGATATTACTTCCTGAAAAAGTGAACCACGAGCAGCCCAAAGTTCAGGAATTTATCAAAAAAACAATCATCGATGTGATGCGCTGGGAAGCGAAAATTTATTTACCCAAACGATTGAAAGAGTTGGCCGACAAGCACGGGTTTCAATATCAGAATGTAACCATCAAAAATGCCTCGACCCGCTGGGGAAGCTGCTCATCGACCAATAACATCAATCTGAACCTGCACCTGATGCGCGTGCCGGAACACCTGATCGACTATGTAATTATGCACGAATTGGTGCACACGGTGGTGAAAAACCACGGCGAAAAGTTTTGGCTGCTGCTCGAACAGGTTTATCCCAACGCCAGAAAAGCCGACAGGGAAATGAAAAACTACCGGACGCAATCGTTTTAGTAAACCGTCAATTATTACTTTTAAGCATGAACTGGAATCAAATTATATCGACTACCCGACTTGGACAGGAAGAACTGGCTGTGAAGAATCATCCGCACAGCCGCACCCAATTTCAGCGCGACTACGATCGCATCATTTTCTCGTCGCCTTTTCGCCGGATGCAGAACAAAACACAGGTTTTCCCATTGCCCGGAAGTGTTTTCGTACACAACCGACTGACACATAGCCTGGAAGTTGCCAGTGTTGGCCGTTCGCTCGGAAACATGTTTATTGAGAAAGCTGAGAAAGAAAAGATGGAAGTCGAAAATCCGCTGTTTTACGAAATTGGCTCGGTTATTTCGGCGGCCTGCCTGGCGCACGATATGGGAAACCCGCCGTTCGGTCATTCGGGCGAAGACGCCATTTCCCGTTTTTTCAGGAAAAGCACCGACCCGCGCCTGAAAGACCTAAGCGACGCTCAACTCAAAGATTTCACCCAGTTCGACGGAAATGCCAACGCGTTCAGGTTGCTCAGCCACCAATTCAACGGAAGGCGCGACGGCGGCTTTGCGCTCACCTACACCACGCTTGCCTCATTCGTTAAATACCCGTTTGAATCGACACTGACCACCAAGCCCAAGTTCGGCTTCTTTCAGTCGGAAAAAGAAATCTTCGGAAGGATTGCCAGCGAACTCGGACTCACAAAAATATCCGGAGATCCCGATAAATATGTCAGGCACCCGCTCGTTTTCCTGGTAGAAGCTGCCGACGACATTTGCTACCAACTGATGGATTTGGAGGATGCGTACAAACTGAAAATTCTCACTGCCGAAAAAACACGCTCGCTGCTGATGAACTTTTTCGATCAGGAAACTGACCGCAAACAGATCGAGCGCATCAACGAAACGACACGGCTTGTTTCCGACCCAAACGAACAGATTGCCTACCTGCGCGCCAGTGTCATTGGCCGTTTGGTTGCTCAATGCGTTGATGTTTTTTACGAAAAACAGGACGACATTTTTTCGGGTCGCTTCCAGATGCCGCTCATCGACCATGTTTCTTCGGTCTCGAAAGCAGCGATGAAAGAAATTAAAACAATCAGCATTAAAGATATTTACAACGACCGCGCGGTCGTGGAAATCGAAATATCAGGATACCAAATTATCGGGACATTACTGGAAGTGCTTATTGACGCCGTTCTCAATCCGGATGAAAATATCTCGAAAAAGATGCGTCAACTGATACCCGATCAATATTTGGGGCCGAAGGAAACCACCTACGAAAAAGTGCAGTCGGTCGTCGATTTTGTATCGGGCATGACCGACCTTTATGCCCTCGACCTGTACCGCAAAATCAAGGGAATCAACATACCCGGAATATAAACAAATCGTTAATTTATCCAGAATAATACAAAAAAAGCATTTTCAAAAATTAAGTTAAAACATCAGGAAAAGCCTTTCTGAAAAGGATTTCAGAAAATTGGACAAAGAAGTCCGCCATTCGGGTTCCTTAATTTTTCTTAACAAGAGTGAAAATCAGGCACATCGCAGAACACCCAGACAACATTTTCACGACATTTGGCGTTCTATACTGAAATTAGAGAGGGAGAAGATCATGATGGCGGTTTTAAAAATCATTCAAGTTTTTCTGCTGGCAACCGTAAAATACTTCATCACATTTCCGTTTGCGTTGCTCATTGGGCTGAATTTTCAACAGACACTTATATCGGTTACACTTGGCGGTATCGTAGGTTTTTTCTTTTTCTATCACCTGAGTGGCATTGCCATTCGCCGGTATCATCAGGTAAAAGCATTTATACGACGCCATTCTCCTGCTATCGTCAGGCTGAAATACGGACAGTTGATTACCTGGCGAAAAAAAGTGACCGGAGAAAAAGTCTTTTCAAGAAAAACCCGCTTTATTGTAGCGCTTAGGTCGAAATTCGGATTGCCCGGAATTATCATTCTGTCGCCGGTGATTCTCAGCATCCCGATTGGCGCATTTCTTCTGAACAAATATTACTCGAAACACAAAATGGCCAAGCCCTACATGGTTCTTTCCATCCTAAGTTGGACAGCCATTTTCGTTGCCTTCGCACTGGTTTTCCCTCACTGGGTTCACTAACAAATTCTGTAACAAATCAAGGTTCTTCAGAATTAGTTCCTGATCGGCCGCCGCCCAGTTTATTCCTCTCCATTCAGGCAACATAAACCATTTTATATCAATGTGTTCAGTAAGAGTTAACTGTCTTGAGGAAATTTCGCACAAGAACGGAACCAGCAAAATGCTTTTCTCCGGATAATGAAATTCGACAGACTTCAGCCGCTGCAAAATCACCAAATCAACACAAAGTTCTTCGCCTATTTCCCGTATGATACAAGCTTCCGGCGTTTATTCCTTGTTTATTTTTCCGCCCGGAAATTCCCATTTCATCGGCATACTGCTTTCAGGTCCTTTCTGAACAGCAAGCAGACACTCCCCTTTCCTGATGATTGCACAACAAACTTCTATCATTTCGCATAGTTTTTAGCCATCCGGCTACGGCAAAAAAAGGAAAAATCTGCGAACTTCGCTATCTTTAGCTTCACGAAACAATGCTCAAACTCAGGTAAGCAAATGACAGAATCAGATTTGGAAACCATGATTCAGTCGTGGGAGAACCTCGCGCTCATGGTGCGGCATATTTCAGACCATCCGGAGTACCTCGACTTACTGTTTGAAAAAACACGCGACGACTCGATGCCCGAGAACTGGCGCGCAGCCTGGATGATTGATAAAATCCATGAAAAACATCCTGAACTGGTGAAAAAATACATTCCGGAGATAACAGCGTTTGCCATGACAACCAAAAATACAGGCAAAAAGCGCCACCTGATAAAGCTAATCAGCCTCAACGAAATTGAGGAAGACAATATGGGACGATTGCTTAATTTCTGCCTAGATGTTTTCACCAATGCAGCCGAGCCGGTTGCAGTAAGGGTACACGCCATGCAGGTACTCTACAACATTGCAACCAAAGAACCTGCCTTTTCAGGAGAATTGATTGAACTGATTGAAAATGAAATAGAACTTCACAATTCGCCCGGGCTCAGTTCCCGCGGAAAGAAACTGCTTGTTAAGCTTAGAAAGCTTTCAGGATAAAAGTTTTTCGTTCTTCCAATTGAGATTCATTCAAACCTTCCAGCTTTTTTGCCTTCCGATCCTCTTAAAATGAATAGGTAGAAGGTGCGCAGGGCACCATTTTCGCCCGGCATTAATCAGAAATAAACATTGAGCGGGTAATGTGAAAAAAAATACGAAAGTGAATGGTGCAAAAATAATTTTTATATTTTTGCAGCGTCTTTAAAGAAAAGACACTAAAAGATTGACCTATGGTGTAACTGGCAACACGTCTGATTTTGGTTCAGAAGAGTCTAGGTTCGAGCCCTAGTAGGTCAACTATCAAATTCGTTCTGAAAACCAGGATTGGAACAAAACATAAGCACTGTCCTGTGGTGTAATTGGCAACACGTCTGACTCTGGATCAGAAGAGTTCAGGTTCGAGACCTGACAGGACAACAAAAAACCGCTACAATTCATTTTGCAGCGGTTTTTCTATTTTACCGAATGTCGGATTGCATGCTATTGTTTGTCATATACCATCGTTTCTGAACTTTCACCAAACGAAGACGACACAGAAGTCACAACAACCAGATTTTCACCATCTATTTTGTAAACTTCCACGATTGTCATATCGCCATTATCGCCCATTGGCATTTTGCTGGTAATTTTTAGCGAAGTTTTATCATCCGACCAAACAGCAGTAGATTTTTTTTCCGTGTCCTGCCATCCGGGGTTAATACATTCCTTTCCGTCAAGCGTAAACTTGTCGTTGGTTGTAAAATCCTGGTCCTGAAACGAAACGTGTTTTTCGACACTCAGACTATTTTCGCTTTGAGAAGTGATTATTTCCTTGGGGGCCATACTGAACTGATCGTTCAGTTTACTTTTTGAAGAGTTAAGTTTCCAGTTTCCTGAAAAGTCGGTAGCACTTACCGAACATACAATTGCAAACAATAAAACAGCGAATAAAATGAATGATTTTTTCATAAGTTAACAGTTTGAAGTTATCTGTATAAAGTTGAGAAAAAATATTCAACATCAACCGTTTAGCATCGATATTTTTATAAACATTTTATTAGCGAGTGGAAAACGAGATAAAACATAACATCACGTCTCACTCAGCAATTTTCCGGATAAGCGAAATACCATCGCGAACGGGTAAAATAACATTCTCGACACGTGGATCGTCACGAACCAGTCGGTTAAATTCGAGGATCGCGCTTGTTTGTTCTTCGCTAAAAGTAGCCGGATCAACTACTTTACCATTCCACAAAATATTGTCAGCCAGCATGAACCCGCCAACGGGTACGTAAGGAAAAACCAGTTCGTAATATTCGCAGTATTCACGTTTATCGGCATCAATAAAAACAAGGTCAAACGACTGGTTCAGAGATGGAATAATCTGACGGGCATCGCCAATGTGCTGTACAATCCGGTCGTTCATTCCCGATTTTGTGAAATATTTCTTAGCAATTGACTCCAGTTCATCGTCAATTTCTATGGTGTGCAATCTTCCATTTTCAGCAAGTCCTTTAGCCAGGCAAAGCGCCGAATATCCGGTAAAAGTCCCGATCTCCAGAATTGCTTTGGGCTTTACCATGTGGCTGATCATCGAAAGAATCTGGCCCTGCAAATGTCCCGACAACATGCGCGAACGCAAGACCTTCAGGTGCGTTTCACGGTCGAGTTCCCTGAGAAAATCATCTTCAGGAGTAATATGATTTATGATATATTGCTCAATAGAAATTTCGTCAGACATTTTTACTGATAAATTAAAACACTGTTTTGCGACTCATCGAAAATCTCGTTGGCTATTTCCATCACATCGGCAGCGCTAATCTGTTCTATTTTTGCAAACACCGATTCGAGCGAATCAACCTTATTAAAGAAGAGCAGACTTTTGCCAATCGACAGCATTAAATCTTCGCGCGTTTCGGTCGAAATGGCCAGTTGCCCGATAAGTTGCTTTTTGGCGCGGCTCAACTGAACAACTCCCATCGGCGACTCTTTCATCCGCGTTAGTTCACGGTTCACGAGCCATTGCGCGTGGTCGAGGTTCTCTTTGTCGGTTCCAAAATAAATATTGAATTCGCCAATATCAAAATAGCCTGTATAGCTCGACTCCACATTGTAGGCCATGCCGTTTCGCTCGCGCAGCACCATGTTCAGGCGCGAATTCATCGACTGCCCGCCTAAAATATTGTTGAGCAAAACCATTTGCATCCGTTTGTCACTGTATATGTCGGGCGCAATATTCCCCATAATGCAGTGTGCCTGAAAGGTATCTTTCTGGACAATCCGCTTTTCGGGTTTATAATGATAGGTGCTTATTCTCTTCTTCGCCCTCAGCCTTTCAGGAATATGCCCGAAGTACTTTTCCGCCAGCCTGATAAATTTTGACATGGGCAAATTGCCGACAGAACTCAGGACCATCTGATCTGTGTGATAATTTTCGTCAATAAATTTCAGGATATTTTCGCGGGTGAAAGTTTTAATTTTCTCCGGTGTGCCTAAAATGTTTCGTGCAATGGGGTGCCCGTCGAACAATATTTCTTCAAATTCGTCGAAAATCAGTTCAGAAGGACTATCCTTGTAAGAGTTGATTTCTTCGATCACCACTTCTTTTTCGCGTTCCAGCTCTTTGGCCGGAAAAGTGCTGTTAAAAAGAATGTCGCTAATCAGTTCCATCGAGCGCGGATAATATTCGCTCAGGAAAGTTGCATAAACAGATGTCTCTTCTTTGGTGGTGTAAGCATTCAATTCGCCGCCCACATCTTCAATGCGGTTCAGGATGTGAAAGGCCTTCCGGGTTTTGGTTCCTTTAAAGATAACATGTTCAATAAAATGAGCAATTCCCTGTTCGTCAGCCTCCTCATCGCGCGATCCGGTATTGATGATCACCCCAAAATGAGAAACAGGAGAATTTACCTCCTGATGTATTAACCGAATCCCGTTCTTTAAAACAAATGTTTGCATGTTCAATCCTGAAATCAAAAATTTTGGTCAGCAAAAGTATGAAATAGCCCTGATTTCGAAAGTAAAAGACTGAAAATTATTTATTTCCTCCGAAACACTCTGTGCCGAAACAGGGATACCAGAAAAATTATCAATCTAGAAGCTAAAAAAACAAGTACACTCACCATCAGATACTTATATCAAAAGCTCAAAAAAAGTGAGGTGCGAGATACATTTTCTTTTGTAGTTAAAATATTTGGTCTATATTTGCACCCCGTAAGCGAAACGGTACAGCGA
>JAEWME010000035.1 GCA_023393265.1 Bacteroidota bacterium
TTTATATTTTCCACTCGAAACCTCAGATACCTGCCAAAGTTGCTCGTCGTTCTGACCTTCAGGCAAAACCGCGAGTTGCTGAATCTGAAGCCCTTCATCCGCCATTCCGCCGGGTACATCCAGAAATTTTCCACTCATGGCATTCCTAATCTGATAATACCTGATACCACCTTCAGTTTTGTTGTAAATGAAATACCAGCGAAACCACTTATCGGGTTGATATTCATAATCCAGAGTCGATTCATCCTGCGAGATAACAGCTTTATCCTTAAACTTTTCGTTGAATAATATGTCACCGGATACCTTCAGGAAATAATCGCTGGAAACGTTTTGAACAGTAAAGACACTATAGTCGTCTGGCTCTCCCATGATGGGCTGGGCATTTGTAGTATAGTCGATTAAACTATTGGAACCACCTGAAATTCTCAAAATTTTAGACTTAGCATTTTCTTTGTAATAGCTGGTATTCAGCCCGTTATTTTTTCCGCAGAAAAAATACCCCATCGAAAGTTTAAGATTTTCGCTACCCGTGGTAAGCTTGATTTTCACATGAGCCTTAATCAGTTTCTCGGTCTCATCAGTAATATTGAAAGTCGTGCTGGATTCAAAAACCACCCACTCAACAGGGCCGAGATTACCCATCAAGCCAATTTTACTCTCAAGGGCAGAAGACCAGGTCAATTGCGTGGTTGGTTCTTTCGCTGTCGTTGCTACAAGGGTCATTTGTTCGTTAACGACATCGCCCTTTGTATACCCCTCGGTAGTAAAAGTTAAAGCTGCACTGTTTGCAATATTCCAACTTTTAGGTGCTAAAACGGCAAATACCATTTTGGTATTATCGTCATTCTCCGGAACAAGTTTTAAGTCAACATCTATTTCAATATCGCTGTTTACCTGCGGGTTATACGGGTGAGTGATGTTCTCGATGGTCATGCACATCGTCAGAATAAAGGGCAAAGCAAAAGTCGCCAACAATATTCTGTATGTTTTATTTTTTTTCATTTTATAGGTTTTATTTGTGCGTCGGTTATTTACATCATTGTGTTAAAAAATTCGGTGGTAACTGGGCGGATCCCCAATCAGAAGGTTTATCAATCAGGTTAAACTGAATACTTCCGCCATCCTGAATTTCAGATAACGGCAACCAGGTCGAATTCCACTCTTTTCCATTTACCTGAAGGCCTGATACATATTGATTTTGTTCCGATCCTCCTTTTATCTCCAGCTTTTTGCCATTGGGAAGAGATAGGATTACCTCAGGAAACATCGGACTGTTAATGGAAAAACCGCCTATACCGGGTATCATCGGATAAATGCCCAAATCTGCAAGAACATACCATGCAGCCATTGCTCCCATGTCGTCGTTGCCGGGCAAACCACAATCGCGGTTCGAATATTGCTCATTAATAATTCGGCGGATGGTTTGCTGTGCTTTAGCTGGTTTACCAATCCAGTTGTAAGTCCATGGCGACTGAAAGCTCGGTTCGTTTCCGGCAGCAAAAAATTCCTCGCTGTAATTGGCATTCAGTTTCACAAAAAATTCATCCAGCCGTTTCTCAGCGACTTCAGCTCCCCCGATGGTGTCAATTAATGTTGGCAAATCGTAGGGTATCATCCAGAAATAGTTTTTATAACTTGCTTCACGCCAGTCATCTGTCTGCGGTTTCCAGCTTCCGTCAGCAAAGCGGGACTGAAGCCAGCCCGATTGTGGGTTGTATATATTTTTCCATTTTTTTGATCGCTCCAGATAACTGGTGCCAATTTCCGAATTACCTATCGCTGTGCGGATAAACTGTGCAATGGCAAAATCAGCGCTCGCGTATTCCAATAACATGGAAGCACCCATTGACTCGGAAATAAAACCACGTTCCAAATATTGATCGAGGAAAGGACGTGTTTCTACGCCCTGCGACATGGTGTGTGGAACTTCAGCTCCACGCCGCATAATCTCTAATGCTTTGGAAGTATCGAAATCTTTTGCACCAAAAGCAAAAGCATTGGCTATGAGTACCGAACTTGGGTCGCCCTGCATAATACCGGTTTCGAAATTGGCACACACCCAACGGGGCAATCCACCACCAGACTGCTCTGCGAATAAGAGCAAACTGCGAACCATTTGAGAAGCACGTTCGGGGACAAGCATGCTAAGCAACTGAATCTGTGTTCGATATGTATCCCAATTACTGAATGCAGTATACACATCGCCATCTTCAACCTGATGGGGGACAAAATCAGCTCCCATATACTGACCATTGACATCGTTGAAAACACTGGGATGTATAAATGAGTGGTAGAGATGAGAATAGAACTGAATTGTTTTATCGTCAGAGCCGCCTTTTACATCAACCAAACCTAGCATTTTATTCCACTCCCCTTCAGCATTCAACCGGACACGGTCAAAATCCCATCCCTGATTTTCAGTTTTAAGGTTTAGTCGGGCATTCGCAAGCGACACGTATGAAATTCCTACCTTATATAATACAGGAGAATTGCTTTTCCCGGCAAATGTGAAATACACGCCCGAATTTTCATTTCCGGTAGAATCTACCCCGGCAAACAAAGATTCGCCTTTCCATGTTCCGCGGGAGACAGCATCCTGATTAAACTCGCCCGCAAAGTAGATTTTGTATTTACTGTTTGCACCACAAAAATTTCCGCCGTCGGCCATTCCTTCAAAAGAATGAGGTCCGGTTATTTTGACCTTTGATTCCGAAACTTCAGTAGAGTTGATTCCACTACCTATCATAATGGTACCTTTATCCAACTGGCCAAAACTGATTCGTGCAATACCTGTTCGGGTAGTCGCAGTTAATTCACAGTCGACCTGATGAAACAAGTTCGCCTGATAGTAACCTGCATGAGCATTTTTAATCTGAATTTCGGGTTTGAAACTTTTCATATCGTTCGGAGAAGCGCTCAACTCTCCGGGAATTGGCAACATGGGCAAATTTCCCATGTTATGGCAACCTGCCCCGCTCATTTGGTTAATGACAAAACCTTTATCAGGATCGAAAAAAGTTGTTGTAAACTGAACCATGCCAAACGGGAGCACAGCTCCCGGAAAGGTATAACCCGCTTCCAGGTACTGCTGCTCAACTCCAAAACCTTTTCCCTTTGTTCCCAGCAAAGCATTTGCTTGTGTTGAATAATTTATTTTGGTAGCAACCCTGGCACAAGCAACAGATGCGAAAATCAGTGTCGTAACTAATGCTGTTTTATAACCCGTTTGTATCATTAATCTTAAAATAGTTTAAATTACTCTTGATTACTAAATCGATTTAGTTGATTTGAAAAAAAAATATTACTTTCCCCACGCAATAATCAATGATATTGATCCGATGAAAACTTTTTTCATATTATGAAATACTAAATCGGTTTAGCAAGGCCGAATATACATTGTTTTTGCAAAAACAAAAAAAAACAGACCAAAAATATTTCGTCTGAAATTTTTTTAAATTTGAATAACCTACTGAATAAACAATAATGTCGTCGACCATGAGAAATTTTTTGAATAAAACCTGAAAGGCAAAAACTCTTCCTCATTTTTCAGGAGTAAAAAGCAGACCGCTTTATTATAATATAGTATTAAATCAGATTTACATGACCCGATCTGCATTATTAAGTATGCAGTAAATTCGATGGCCGGGCCACGAAAACAACAGGGCCCGAAATAAAACATAGCAATGGCTAAAACGAAAGTATCTATTAACGACATAGCAACAAACCTTAATATTTCCAAAACCACCGTTTCTTTTATTCTGAACGGAAAAGCCAAGGAAAAAAGAATTAGTGACGAACTCGTAAAAAGGGTTCTCGATAAGGTTGAAGAAATGGGTTATCAGCCCAACCAGCTTGCGAAAGGCCTAAGAACCGGGAAAACAAACATCATTGGCTTGATGGTCGAAGATATTTCCAACCCGTTCTATGCAAGCATTGCAAAGGAAATAGAAGACAAGGCTCACAAAAACAACTACAAGATAATTTATTGCAGTACCGAGAACGACCGAACCCGTGCAAGAGAATTTTTAACCATGTTTACAACTCTGGGAGTAGATGGGTGCATCATTGCTCCTACCATGGGTATGGAAAATGATATCCGGAGACTTACAGAACTGGGAATGGATGTTGTGCTTTTCGACCGTAAATTTCAAAATGCGGCCACCGATTCGGTAATGGTAAACAACCAGGAAGGCATGTTTATGGCGGTAGAACACCTCGTAGGAAACGGGTATCAAAACATTGCGCTTATTGCACTCGCACTTGATAAACCTGAAAAGGAAGACCGTATCATCGGATTCAGGGAAGCCATGATGAAACACAGGCTTGTACCTCACGTTTTTTCATTGCCATTCAAATCGAATTTTCACGAGTATGTGAGCGATATAGAAGAAATACTGAAAGATAAAAACCAGTTCGATGCAATTGTCTTCGGTACAAACTACCTTGGCATAAGCGGACTGGAAGTAATTACCGGTATGGGATTAAGAATCCCTGAAGATATTGCCATTGTTTCGTTCGACGACCATGATCTTTTCAGGATACATAAGCCTGATATCAGTGTAATAGCACAACCGATTGAAGAAATTGCCCAGGCAGCCATAAGTACTTTGCTGGAAAAACTAAAAGGCAGCACCAGTCGTGACAATAACCAAACCATCGTTTTATCCACACATTTAATTCCGCGACGATCATCGGGCTCAACACACTAAAAATCAAAAAAAAATAACAATTACAATAACTAACAAAACAGAAGCAAATGAACTTCAAAATCCTCAGATATGTATTTATTGTCTCAATGGCAGGCTTTCTGATGGGTTTCGACACTGTTGTGATTTCCGGCGTGAACCTGCCAATTAAAAATCTTTGGCATACCTCCGACTGGTTTCATGGAACATTTATCATTTCAATGTCGCTCTGGGGAATGGTAGTGGGAGCACTTTCGGGTGGTTACCCAACCGAAAAGCTAGGCAGAAAAATGACGCTGATCATGGTTGGACTTTTATTTTCACTGTCGGCACTCGGTGCAGCACTTTCGCAGGGACCTTATTACTTTTCGGTTTTTCGGTTTTTAGGCGGACTGGCTGCAGGATTTGCGTCGATTGCCGCACCGTCATACATTTCTGAGATTTCGGATGCAAAAAACCGGGGCCGCCTTGCGATGCTTTATCAATTTAATATCGTTTTTGGAATATTGATTGCTTATTTATCTAATTATTTATTGAAAGGCCTTTACCACGAAAACGACTGGAGGTTAATGCTTGGAATTGAATTCTTTCCTGCAATTCTTTTTACGCTTCTGTTATTCAGTGTGCCACAAAGCCCCAGATGGTTGCTGGTTTGTAAGAATCAGGCTGATAAAGCCCGGCTGATACTGAGAACAACGATGTCTGAGTCAGAAGCTGAAAATTGTATTCAACAGATCAATTCAGATGTCAAGACCGTTGCAAATACTAAATCCGGATTATTCTCCGGAAAATATAAAAAAGTGCTTCTTCTCTCTTTCCTGATGGCATTTTTCAATCAGTTTTCCGGCATTAGCTTTATTTTGTTTTATGCGCCTGAGATATTTGGGAAAGCTGGTCTGGGCGCTTCCGAATCGCTGCTAAGCTCAATATCAATAGGGATTATCAATCTCATCTTTACTTTTGCCGGAATTTATTTAATTGACAAGGCTGGTCGCCGAACACTCATGTTTATTGGCTCATGGGGCTATATAATAAGCTTGTCGATGGTTGCATTTGGTTTTTATTTTCATGCGTCACCGTCCTTTATGCTAACTTTTATCCTGCTTTTCATCGCCTCACATGCAATCGGCCAGGGTGCTGTAATTTGGGTATTTATTCCTGAAATTTTCCCGACCAGGATCAGGTCATTTGGGCAGGCCTGGGGTTCCGGCCTACTGAACCTTTTTGCTGCAGTTATCGCCCTTCTTGGGGCAGTACTAATTAATGCTTTTGCTCCCTGGATGGTTTTCGGCTTTTTTGCATTTTTCATGGTAATTCAATTGCTTTTCACCCTTTTTATGATGCCGGAAACCAAGGGAATCCCCCTAGAAAAAATTGAACAACAACTAATTTCTTCAGTTAAAGGAAAATAATTAATTGGACGATTTTCTCATTTTCACAAACGCCATCTAAAACAAGCACCAAGATATTCGGAACAAATTCTGCGCTTTAGCCTGGTTCTCTTTACCCTGATACTTTCTTCTCGTTCAGTGATGAAGGCGAATATCCAAATTCCTTTTTGAATGCGTAGGAAAAATGCGACAAGTTTTCGAAACCGGTTTCGAGGTAAACATCAACCGGTTTTTTGTCTTTTTCTTTTAGCTGATAATAAGCGAGGTCGAGCCGCTTTTTCGTCAGCCATTTCTGTGGCGTTTCTTTAAATATTTTTCTGAAGTCGCGGTTAAATGTGGCAATACTTCGTCCGGTGAGGTAGCCGAATTTCTCCAATGGCAGGTTAAACATGAAATTCTTTTCCATAAACTCAAGCAGATTTATTTTGCCTGGCTCGGAGAAATCAGTCAGCAAACCATCTATTTCCGGATCGATATTCCGAAGGATGGCTATGGCTTCCCTTATTTTCAGATCGGCAATATCCTCCGGAAATTTTTCCTGCACATCAAAATACGGAATGAGCGATGCCAGACAGCTTTCGAGCAACGGATGTTGATTGAATAACCTGATTTTACAAATAGCAGATTGCCTGGGTTTAGCCTTAGTCTCCGCATAAATATTCCGAAGCCGGTCTTTCGCCAAGTGCATTGCGACCGACTTGTGAGGCAATCCGTTTACCGGATGACTGATAACTGTCGCAAGCTGATTTCGCGGAATCAGAAAAATATCGCCCGTTTTGAACCAGTTGATTGCGTCGGCCAGTACAATTTTGGTTTCTCCTGAAATAAGCCAAACGAGGATGTGGTCTTCAAACAAAACGTCTGATTTAAACAACCGGTCTGTATGGCACGAAAGTTTCAGGTCGTGGGTGATATATTTTGTATGAAAATCCATTTTCGCTGCTATCAATTTATCCGATAACGAATTGAATCTCAAAAGTAATTTAATCAGTATTAAAAACAACACCGGTCATTTTCTCGCTCAATGTCCAAAGTCGTTTGGCACTTTCTTTATCAAGCGAATAAGGCTGCACGCCATGAAGCGATGCTGGTTCAGCAAAATTGTGTTCAATTTGTCCAAGGTCCAGTACTGCAACTTCGGCATCGTTACAATACACGCCGCCAATTTCATTCAACATTGGACTTGTAGCGCACCACACCGTTGTTGCGGCGCCCTGCGAAAGGCTTTTCAGTTTTCGGGCCACTTCAGGATAAATGTTCCCGTCTTTGTCGTGCGACCCCATCTGGATGAAAAGTTCCATAGGCGCTTCGCGGCCCAAATCAGTCTCCCCAACCGAACCCGGGTGAACCGAATACGACCGGACGTTATGTTGCCTGCCCCGCATATCTAACTCAACCGAAAATAAATTGTTCGCTGTTTTCGACTGGCCGTATCCCTGCAAAGTCTCATATTCGTGCTTCCCGAAATTTGGATCTTCAAAATTAAATGGCGCGATTTGGTGCCCATACGACGATACATTTACAACGCGCGCACCATTGGCGCTTTTTAAAGCGGACCACAGTCGGGTTGTCAACTGAAAATGACCGAGGTGATTGGTAGATAACTGCGATTCGTATCCCCGGCTATCGCGCCGCAGCGGAACCCACATGATGCCAGCATTGTTGATGAGCAAATGCAGCGGCCGTTTCGAGGCCAGGAACTTTTCGGCAAACGCATCAATCGAATCAGGATTCATCAAATCCAGTGTTTCAATTTCAACATTCGAAATCCCTTCGAGGTTTTTGCGGGCTTTTACCAGATCACGGGCAGGCACCACAACGGTTGCCCCCGATTTCACAAATGTTTTCACGGCTTCGAGGCCAATGCCAGCATATCCACCTGTAACAATGATTGTTTTGCCTGTTAAATCAATGCCCTTGATGACCTCTTCGGTTGTTGATGTTGCACCAAAACCCGAACCGACTGGCTGTTGCAGCGCCCCCTGATAATTGTTTCTTTCCATACCTGTTTTCTTTAAAGTGTAGGACAAAGATACGGCGCTGATTCAGGGACCATTTTGTTCAGAATATCAACTTTGCTTTGCTCAAAATATCACACAACGATTATCCGAAGATCACTGCTTTCGTCTGTTATTCATGAAATCGTCCTTCAGTTCCTCCTGATAATCCTCGTAGATTTTGAATTGCTCTTTTGTGAGTAATTCTTTCATCTTTTTGTCCTTTTCCGATTTTAGGTCCCGGTATTTCCTGAATTTTTCAAGTCGTGAAGCATCCGAATTTTTAAGGGTCGAAAGAGCTTCAGCCTGATTTCGGTTTATTTCTTCGAATTTGGGTTTCTGCTCTTCCGTCAGATTGAGCTTTTCCTTGAAAGCATCGCGCTTTGCTTTCGCTTCCTGCTTCTGCTGGTCAGTCATTCGTTGCTGCGCATAAACGCTACCCGATACCGAAACCAACACAACTACCATTGCCAGAATAAGTCTACTTTTCATTGTCTGTAATTTTAATCGTTATCGTGATGTTGGATGCGGCAAAGAGTAAAAAGTTAAAAGGAGCTTCAAGCAATTATAATATCAATATATATTAATTGTCTGAATAGTTTGATTTTTGCAACTTTGCTCCATGACAAAAGCGCAAACCATCGAGGATTTTTACCAGAATCAGTTTAACTGTATTCCCGAAAGCCTGAAAAAAGAGATTGGCCATTTTAACGTGTTTCACCGCGAAGAATTTTGTTGTGCCAACAAGCCAGTTCCATACAGCCGGAAAGATTTCTATAAAATTACGTTGCTGAAAGGTGCCAACAAAATACATTATGCCGACAAAACAGTGCTGAGTGAGCACAATGCGCTCATGTTCTCGAACCCCATGATTCCTTACAACTGGGAACCCCTGGAAAACAACCAGTCGGGCGTTTTCTGTATTTTTACCGAGGAGTTTTTCAGTCAGTACGGCGCCATCAAAGATTACCCGATTTATCAACCTGGCAGCAACTTGGTTTATTTACTCGACGACAATCAGTTACATGAAATTGAGGCTATCTTTCGGAAAATGTTCGAAGAAATTGCTTCAGATTATCTTTATAAATACGATGTGCTCCGCGGGCTTGTTTTCAACCTGATCCACACAGTATTGAAAATGCAGTTGACTGAAGCCACCCGTTTATCACCATCGAATGGAACCGCCCGCATCGCCTCGCTGTTTGCCGAATTACTTGAGCGCCAATTTCCGATTGAATCGCCTATACAACGCATGAAACTACGTTCGCCTA
The DNA here is from genome assembly GCA_023393265.1 of Bacteroidota bacterium. GTDB lineage: Bacteria > Bacteroidota > Bacteroidia > Bacteroidales > Prolixibacteraceae > Aquipluma. The sequence goes on from JAEWME010000035.1 coordinate 9,345, forward strand.
ACGATTTTGCGGCACAGTTGTCGATTCACGTTAATCATTTGAACCGCAGCCTGAAAGAAGTAACCGGCAAAACGACCAGCCAACTCATAGCCGAACGGATATCACAGGAAGCCCGTGCATTGCTGAAGCAAACCAACTGGAACATTTCAGAAATTGCATATTCGCTCGGGTTTGAAGAATTGCCGCATTTCATTAACTTCTTCAAGAAAAACGCCAACGAAACGCCGAAATTTTTCCGAAGTAAATCCAATATTTGATTTATGCAGTTTTTCGTTTGATTTTTATACCTGAATCAAACATGGAGCCAGCTAAATTTGTCATTGTAAAATATACCCAAGCTGGAAAAGCGTTTTGCCGGTATTCAAAAATTGATTTACTGAGATGACAAATTCTTCAATTATAAACACCGCTCCATCAAAACCTGTTTCGCGATTTCTGATCGGCCTGATGGCAGTTTCAGCCGGGATAACGGTTGCCAATATTTACTACAACCAACCTATCCTGAAAGAAATAGCCGCTGATTTGGGTTCGACCGAATCGCAGGCAGGAATGATTTCGATGCTTTCGCAGGTTGGATACGGACTCGGCTTGTTTTTCCTCACACCGCTGGGCGATAAAATCAACAAAAAGAAGCTGATTATCAGCCTGCAAATCATGCTGGTGGCTGCGCTTCTATTGGTTACCTTCACGCACAGCATCTTTCAGCTTTGGATGCTTAGTTTGCTGATCAGTATGTTTTCGGTTTCGGTGCAGGTAATTATGCCGATGGCTGCCGGGCTCGATGCCGCAAACCGGGGAAAAAATGTCGGAACAATATTCACCGGCGTGCTGATCGGAATTCTGGCTGCCCGCGTTTTTAGCGGAAGTATTGCTGAATGGTTCGGCTGGCGTTTTGTGTATTTGCTGTCGGCGGTGGCCGTTGCTTTGGTCACGATCCTGCTGAAAATAAAATTACCCAATTTAAAAACGCAGTTCTCCGGAAATTATCCGCAGCTTTTGGGCTCGGCATTGCAGCAAATCAAACGGTTTCCGTTGCTGCGTGAAGTTTCGCTGATCGGGATGCTGCAATTTGGTTTGTTTTGCTCTTTTTGGACCACCCTTACATTCCATCTCAGTGGCGAGCCTTTTAACTTTTCGAGCGACATCATCGGGTTGTTTGGTATTGTAGCCATTGCCGGGGCGCTGCTGGCGCCAGTTTTCGGAAAACGCTCCGATCGTGGTGGGAGCAAACGGGTGCGTTTTATCGCAGTGAGCCTGATTGTGGTGAGCATTCTGATGATGCTTTTTTGGCCGACTTCGGTTGTTACGCTGGTGGTGGCTGTTTTGCTGCTCGACGTAGGCGCACAGGCTATTCAGGTAACCAATGTAGCCATGATTTATACCCTCGACGAAGCGTCGCACAGCCGCATTAACACCATTTACATGACCGCCTTTTTCACCGGTGGAGCACTCGGGACACTGATTGGAATTTATTGCTGGAAATTCGGCGGCTGGGCCTGGGTAAACATACAGATGCTGCTGTTTGCGGTCATCATTTCGGGACTTTTAATAAAAGAGAAACAAAAGAAACTCAGTCAATGATTTTGTTTTCATTCCCATACTCATGAACTTTTTATTCAGACAATAAATAATATACCAATGAAAGTTGTAGCAATTAACGGAAGCCCAAACAAACACGGAAATACCCATTTTGCCCTGAAAACAATCGGCGATAAGCTGACGAAAAGTGGAATTGAATTTGAAATAATCCACATCGGAAACAAAATCATTCGCGGCTGCACGGCATGTGGTTTATGCCGGAAAAATCAGGATGAAAAATGCAGTATTACGGGTGATGTTGTAAATGAAGTCGTTCAGCAAATGAAAAGCGCCGACGGAATTATTCTGGGTGCTCCGGTTCATTACTCCGGAATTCCCGGAACGATGAAAAGTTTTCTCGATCGGGCTTTTTATGTGGCCGGAAGCAACGGAAATCTGTTTCGGCATAAAGTTGGCGCCGCTGCTGTGGCCGTGCGTCGTTCCGGTGGTTCGTCAACACTCGACGGTTTATATCATTACCTGACCTACTCTGAGATGTTTGTGGCGACCTCAAATTACTGGAATGTGATTCATGGTCGCGTTCCCGGTGAGGCAGAACAGGACGCCGAGGGTGTTCAGATTATGAAAGTGCTGGGACGAAACATGGCCTGGCTGATACAAATGCGCGAACAGGCTAAAAATTCGCTGCCGGCACCAACGCCAGTTCAAAAAACGATGACTAATTTTATCAGATAACCAAAATTGATGCGAGTTACGTGATCCGCGTCATGAGTTTTTCGACTCGCAACCCGAAACTTATAACTCGTAACAGTTTAAAAACAACAAAAACAATGAAATACAAACTACTCGGAAACACAGGATTAAAAGTTTCGGAGCTATGCCTCGGAACCATGACTTTTGGCGGACAGGGTTTTTGGACGACCATCGGCACAGTGCCGCAGTTGGAAGTCAATCAACTAGTTAAAACTTCAGTGGACGCCGGAATCAATTTTATCGACACGGCCAATGTTTACAGCGAAGGGCTGAGCGAAATAATGACCGGTCAGGCTATCCGCGATCTCGGGTTAAAACGCGACGATCTGGTCATTGCAACCAAAGTACGGGGTTCGATGGGAACCGGCCCCAACCACGCGGGCTTAAGCCGGAAGCACATTTTGCAACAAGCCGACGAGAGCCTGAAACGCCTAAATATGGACTACATCGATTTGTACCAGATTCACGGCTTCGATCCGCTGACGCCCATGGAAGAAACGCTCGAAGCGCTCGACACGCTGGTGAAAAGCGGCAAAGTGCGCTACATCGGCTGCTCCAACCTGGCGGCCTGGCACATCATGAAGGCGTTGGGCATTTCGACACAGCGACATCTGGCAAAATTTGTATCCCTTCAGGCTTATTACACCATTGCCGGACGCGATCTGGAGCGCGAGTTGGTTCCCATGTTGCTCGATCAGAAAATGGGACTGATGGTTTGGAGTCCGCTGGCTGGCGGTTTCCTGAGCGGCAAATTCAGCCGAAATGCAAGCACGGAAGAAGGGCGCCGGGTGAATTTCGATTTTCCTCCGGTAAACAAGGAAAAGGCTTTCGACATCATTGACGTGATGCAGGAAATAGCATCGGCAAAAGGCGTGACGGTGGCACAAATTGCATTGGCTTGGTTGCTGCACCAGCCGGTCGTTACCACGGTCATCATCGGCGCCAAACGCGAAGAACAACTTCTGGATAATCTGAAGTCTGTCGAGGTAAAGCTCACTCAGGATGAACTGGCAAAACTGGACGAAGTAAGCAAAATGGAGCTTGAATACCCGGGCTGGATGATCCTGCGTCAGGCCAGAGACCG
>JAEWME010000057.1 GCA_023393265.1 Bacteroidota bacterium
ATTTTCAATAGCAATCTGAATTAGCAGGTCCTGATTTAGATAGGTTTCGGCAAGTGTTTTTCCGGGAAGCAAGATCGCCTCATCGGCCAGCGAAACATGCAGCGAATCAGCATCGTCGGCGGCATAAACAGCAACCGAAAGGATGCCGTTTTTCTGCGCCGCACGAATGATCCGCACCGCAATTTCGCCCCTGTTGGCAATCAATATTTTTGAGAATTGCTTCATCCTGAAAACCTGCTACAGCAATTGATTACTTTTCCACTGAGGTTTTCGCTTTTCCAAAAAGGCATGTATTCCTTCCTGTCCGTCGGGCGAGAGCAATGCTTCGGCCAGCAAGCTGGCTGTTTGTTCGGGGTTCATTCCGTCGATTTGTCCAACCACAACCTGATTAATGAGTTGTTTGGCTTTTTTAACAGCCGATGGAGAAGCCTGACTAAATGAATTCAGGAAAGCGGAAAGGGAGTTTTCCATTTGTCCGGTTTCGCAAACCTGATCGACTAGCCCGGCTTGGCTGGCTTCTCCTGAGTTGAACAAGGCACCGGTCAGTATCCATTTTCGCAGGTTCTGTACCGACAAACGGCGTGCTACAAACGGAAGAATAGTTGCAGGAATAAGTCCGAGTTTCACCTCGCTGAACATGAAGCGTGTATTGCTTTCGGCCATCACAAAATCGCAAACAGCCATTAGCCCGATGCCGCCACCAAAAACATTTCCCCATGCTGTTGCGATGGTCACCTGCGGAAGCTGGTAAAATTTCTGCAAAAGGCGGGCGAGGTGTAAATAGCGTTCCGTATTCTGCTCAACCGTCAGTTGCTCCGAACTGTAAAACCAGTTCACATCGGCTCCGGCGCAAAACGAGCGGCCTTTACCTTCCAGTATGACAAAATGAATGCTGTCGTCAAGGGCGACTTCGTCGAGAATTAATTCCAGTTCGGAAATCATTTCCAGAATTAGCGCGTTATGTCGGTCGGGCCTATTTAAGGTGATCTTTGCAATTGGCCCGTCTGTATAAACCTCTATGTATTTGTAGTTTGTTTTCACTGTATGTTTTGTTCATTATTTATCTGAAATTCACATCCGTCACATAAATGTGACGGCAACGGATAGTTCCAAAGGACACACTCGTAACCCGAAACCCGCAACTCGTATCACATCCTGAAGACTCCGTACCTCGGTTCTCCAAACGGTCGGTTCAGCGAAACTGATATAGCCATCGCCAAAACTTTTCGCGTATCGGCCGGATCGATGATGCCATCGTCCCACAAGCGCGACGAACTGTAATAAGCCGAGCTCTCTTCGTCAAACTGTTTGAGCAAATCGCCCGAATCGCTGCCAATGGTCTTCAGTACGCCCGACGCCTGCTCGCCGCCCATCACCGAAATGCGCGAGTGCGGCCACATAAACAGGAAATGCGGATCGTAAGCGCGGCCGGCCATGGCGTAATTTCCGGCGCCAAACGAGCCACCAATCACGATCGTAAATTTTGGTACGGAAGCGTTGGCTACCGCGTTGATCAGCTTCGCCCCATCGCGGGCAATGCCGCCATGTTCGTATTTTTTTCCGACCACAAAGCCGGTGATGTTTTGCAGAAAAAGCAGTGGAATTTTGCGCTGCACGCACAACTGGATGAAATGTGCCCCTTTCAGAGAACTTTCCGAAGTAAGAAAACTGTTGTTGGCCAAAATACCGACCGGAAAGCCCCAAATCCGTGCAAAGCCCGTCACCAGCGACTTTCCGTAGTTGGCTTTAAATTCCTGAAACTCGCTCCCATCCACCAATCGTTCGATAATGGCGTGTGCAATGATCGGCTTTTTCAAGTCGGTTGGCAAGAAACCGTACAACTCTTCTGTTGGATGCAGCGGTTCGGCAACCGGCAAAATATCGAGTTTTTGCTTCTCCTGAACGGGAAGTCCGGCCACAATAGTTCGGCAAATTTTGATGGCGTCGGCATCGTCTTCAGCCAAATGATCGGCCACGCCCGAAACAGAAGTGTGCACCTCGGCGCCGCCCAGTTCTTCCGGCGTAACTTCCTCTCCAGTTGCAGCTTTCACCAGTGGCGGACCACCAATAAAAATGGTTCCCTGGTTGCGAACCATGATGGTTTCGTCGCTCATGGCCGGAACATAAGCGCCCCCGGCCGTGCACGAGCCCATCACCACCGAAATCTGCGGAATTCCTTCGGCCGACATGCGCGCCTGGTTGTAGAAAACCCGCCCGAAATCGAAACGGTCAGGAAAAACGTTGGCTTGTTCGGGCAAATAAATTCCACCTGAATCGACCAGATAAATGCAAATCAGCTTGTTTTGAAGCGCGATTTCCTGCGCCCGAACGTGCTTTTTAATGGTTTCGCGAATGTAAGTTCCGCCTTTTACCGTGGCATCGTTGGCAATAATGAGGCACTCGCGGCCCTCAACAAGCCCGATTCCGGTCACAATTCCGGCGGAAGGGAAAGCATTATCGTATTGATTGTAAGCAGCAAACGACGAAAGTTCGAGAAATGGGGTGTTCGGATCGACCAGCAGATCGATGCGTTCGCGGGCAAGCAATTTTCCACGCGAACGGTGTTTTTCGATGGCCGGTACAGGGCCGTGCGAACTTACGGCAGCAAGCTTTGTCCGAAAATCGGCAAGTACTTCGGCATAACTTTTTTGGTTCTGATGAAAATCGTTTTGTTTAATTTTTTCGGTCATTTGATTAAACAACTAAGTTCAGAACACATAGACAAAGAACCTATTGAATTAGTTCACCGGTTAAATACATATTTTCGCCTTCGCCTTTCAAATCAAGCAATTTCACCCGGCGAACCGTATTTTTTTGAGCGCCATCGGCCTTGAAACGAACCGGCACATAACTCTCGCCGTATCCATGCGCAGTTCCCTGCACAATCTTCTCGATCAACACCTGCTGTTCCTTGCCAACAAAGGTTTTTAGAAATTTCAACCTGTTCGCTTCCGAAAGTTGTCTCACCTGCAACGACCGAGCATTTTTTACCTTCTCCGGAACATGATTTTCGAGTCGCTCGGCGCGGGTGCCTTTTCGCACCGAATATTTAAACGTGTGTACATGGCTGAAATTAAATTCGCGCACTGCTGCCAGTGTTTCCTGAAATTCCTCTTCTGTTTCGCCCGGAAAGCCAACGATGATGTCGGTGGTGAAATTGAAATCGGGATAAACCGAGCGGAACCGGTTAACTGTCTTGCGGAACTGATCGACATCGTACATGCGGCGCATCCGCAGCAGCGTTTTGTCCGATCCGCTTTGCAGGCACAAATGCAGGTGCGGCATTAGTTTCGGATGCTGAAAAAGCTCCACAAAACGGTCGCCAAAACCATCAGGCTCGAGCGACGAAATACGCACCCTGAAATCGCCAGGGACCTCCAGAATTTTCTCCAGAAGATCTTCGAAACGAAGCCCTTCATATTCGTAACGGCCAATGTTGACGCCGGTTACCACAATTTCTTTGAAGCCATTGTCGATGGTTTTTCGCACATTTTCGAGCACACTTTCAACCGAACGCGAAACGGCGCGGCCACGCACCATCGGGATGATGCAAAACGTGCAGAAATTGTCGCAGCCATCCTGAATTTTCACGGCGCTGCGGGTGTGCAAACTCTGGCGCACCGGCTCGTAGCGAAACACGTCCTGTGGCAATTGGTTGGGGTGAAGTATCTCTCCTGAAAAATGGGCATCGACCAACGAAAGAATGGAGCTTTTGCGGCTGTTCTCAACCACGAAAGTAATGTTGTCCTGACTTTCCAGCTTTTCCTTGAAATTATTAGCCATGCAGCCGGTAACAACCACAACCGCATTGTTATTTGCGCGAGCCGCCTGACTAATGGTTGTTCGCGATTTCTGGTCGCTTTGGTTGGTTACGGTGCAGGTATTCACCACCACCACATCGGGCGATTGGTTGAGCTCTACCAACTGGTAACCTGCCGAACTAAAATCGGTCACCAGCGCATCGGTTTCGTATTGATTCAACCGACAACCGAGGGTTTTAAAGGCAACTCGACGAGCCTCCCCCCGTCCCCCTCCGAAAGAGGGGGAGAAAGAAATTTCCTTCGAAAGTTTATTTTTTGACACAAGATTTATTTTTCAATGAGCAAAAATTCAGAGTGTCGATTGCCCAAAAGCCTTTCCCCTTCGGGGAGAGGTTGGAGAGAGGCTTGTAGCGAAAAATCTGCTGCTGAAGTAATTTTCACATCAACAATTTTTCCCATCAGCGCGGCGTCGAAATGATCGAGGCGGACGTTGATTTTTCCTTCAGTAAGTCCGGTTGAAAAGCCGGTTTTGCGATCGGTGCCGTTAACCAAAACACGAACGGTTTTGCCCACCAGTGTTTCGTTGTATTCGCGCGAATGAACTTTCAAAACCTCCGAAAGGCGGTGATGGCGGTCTTTTTTATCTTCCTGCGAAATCTCGTTTTCCCAGCGGTAACTGGCGGCTCCGGGGCGTGGCGAATACATGGCAATGTAGGCCATGTTAAACCGGAATTCGTTCATAGCTGCCACGGTATTCTGAAATTCAGTTTCACCTTCGCTGGTAAAACCAACAATGATGTCAGTAAAAAGTGTAGCCTGTGGAAGCAGTTCGCGGATATCGGCCACAATGCGGCGGTATTTGTCCATCGAATGACGGCGGTTCATTTTAATCAGCACGCGCTCGTCGCCCCTCTGCATGGGAAGGTGAATTTGCTTGGCCAGACAATCGTATTGGGCAATCACTTCAATCACGTCACGGCTCATGTCCTGCGGATGGGGCGAGGTAAAATACACCCAGAATTCTTCTCCTGATGTTTTGCCAAACTCGCCAATCTGGCGAAGCAATTCAGCAAAATTAACTTCCTCGCCGTTTTTGTCCAGACCGTACGAATTGACATTCTGGCCCAAAAGCGTGATGGATTTGTAGCCCTGATTCACCAAATGACGCACCTCGTCAATAATTTCTGATGAAGGGCGCGAAACCTCCCGGCCACGGGTGTACGGAACAGCGCAAAACGTGCAGAACTTGTCGCAACCGTTCTGAATCGGTACAAAAGCTTCGTAGGTCGACTGGTACTTCGGTTTGATGTGCCACATTTCGGCAATGTGCTCGTTTTTGGGCATCACTGGCCGGGTTTCCTTCAGCATGGCCGGGGTCACAATGCCATATTCCCGAATCATTTGCGGCAGTTGCCCCAGTTCGCTCATCTGAAAAATCAGGTCGAACGACTTCAGAAATTTCTCTTTATCCGCAGGCAAAATGCAGCCCGACACAAATGTGATCAGGTTGCGTTTGTTTTTCCAGCGGTTCCACTGGGCAATTTTGTTGTACACCTTGTCAATCGGTTTTTGCCGCACCGAACAAGCCAACATGCCGAGCAGATTCGCCTCTTCCTCGTTCTCCGTGCGCTCGTAACCCATGCTCTCAAGCACGGCGGCCACACGCTCGCTGTCCGACAGGTTCATCTGGCAACCCAATGTAATCAGGTGGTATTTCATTTTAAGATTTTAAGATAATAGACTGAAGACACAAGACATTTTGCCTTTGTACTTTTTCTTTTTGCCTTGCTTAGAAGTACACTTCGCAATGAATTTGATCGCGCTCGAACCCTTTGTCTTTCAGGATTTCGAGGGCATCGAAAATCATGTCGCTGTTTCCACAGAGATAAAACTCCGTTTCGGGTGCGAAAGTGCAACCTTGAAGGTAGCCGGTAAGGCGGCCGTTATAGTTTCCTTTCTGGTCGCGACTGGTGCATAAAACATAGCGATCGTCGGCATATTCATGTTTGTCGTATGCTTCGGTAGCAAACCTAACACCATGAATAAGCGTGTAGTCAATTTGCGGATAAGAACGAACCATGCTTCGGAAAGGAGCTATTCCGGTTCCACTGGCAATGAAAACAAATTTGCCGGTTTCGGCAGCCTTAGGCTCAATACCAAATTTACCAAATGGACCATGAACCTCTACAACATCGCCAGTTTTCAGCTTCCGGAGTTTGGGTGAAAAGTATCCATTGTCGACTTCTTTCACCAGAACTTCGAGACAGTCGTCGTTTACGGCACTATAAATTGAATATTCGCGGCTCTGGTAATCGCCTTTGATGCCCAGCGAAATGTGCTGGCCTGCCCTAAAAATAAAGCGGGCTTTAGGTAGTCTCAGCGAAAAAGTCTCGTCGGTCAGTTGTCTGATTGATTCAACTTTGTAAAAACTTTCGTCAATCTTTATGTCATGTTTAATCATGCTGATCATAGCCTTCAAATTTTTGGACTGCAAAAATAATCAATTATTTCAGAATAGGACTTTTTTGTCTTTTATTTAAATTTTTAGTAAAGAAACTATTGCTGCAACCAGTTGGTTCATTTGTTGACAAAATTCAGGATAATTATCGAAAAAAGATGATCAAACGAATCAATTGACTGATAGGCTTTCCGTAAATTTGGATAAAGCCTAAAAATAAGAACATGAAAACAATGATTATTTACGTTTCATCTGGAGATTGTACCGAACGGGCAGTGGCCGAATTATCGTTTCAGTTATCTGGGGAAGTTTTTGTTGCAGACCTGAGGGAACAACATTCACCTGCTATTGAGGCTTTCGACAAGGTTATCATTGGCTGCTCTGTTGCTGACAATAAACTCAATTCACGAATTGCCCGGTTTTATCAGGAGCAAAAGCAAGTTTTGGTACAGAAAGAAATTGGTTTGTTTGTCTGTTGCTCAAAAGACGGTGCTGCTGCGCGCAATCTCATACAAGATGCCTTTCCTGAAGAATTACATCAAATGGCAAAGACTGAAGCAATTTTCAGGAAACTGATTGATGTACGTGAAATGAGCATGGTAAGGCGTATTTTGGTGAAGCGGGTGCCGGGCATTCGGGAACGCGCTGCTAATCCTGATGTGGACCGGATTTCGAGTTTTGCTTTGCGAATGGATCGAACCTGGTCTCCATTCATGTTTTTGGTGTAGCTTTTCACAAATACAGTTCTGTCAGATTGGAGATGTTTTATTCTTTTTTGATGGGGATATTTCTTAATATTACCCAATTATTTCGAACGTAAATAGTGTTAATATCAACCGCAACCGCCATGAAAAGATTATTCCCGATTTTAATTCTTGTTTTAGCTTTTATTTCCTGTCAAAAAGATGAGGAGGTTGTTACAGGTGCCGATTTATTTGTTGGCTCATATTCCGGAACGGTGACAACGATGCTGGTAGCGAACGGCGAATTTCTGGAGTATAAAGAAGTACAAACTACCAAAACCATAGAGAAAGGTTCAGGGGAAAACGATCTCATTCTTGGCAAAGGAACCGATATGGAATTTTATGCTTCGGTTGATGGCAATCTGTTCCTGATCCCAGGACACATAAAGCACTACATTATAGAAAAAAGTGGAGTTGAAGTAAATTTCTCAGTTACCGGGCAAGGTATCTGGAGTGCTGATAAAAAGACACTCACAATAACATACGGGAGTTATGTGAAAGAAGACGATCTTGAATATAAACTTACGATTGTTGAATCTCTTCATCGAAATTAATTTATTGAATCCAGATTAAAATTTCAGGTAAAAATCTTTGGTCAACCCGCGGTATTCAGGTGTATAATCGTGATGTTTCTCAAACTCAATCATTAAAGTTTCTTTTCTGATATTGACATCCTCGTTGGTTAATTCGACTAAAATCCTGAAATCGGGTTTTACCGGATTAGGCTTCACGCGACATAGTCGGGAGATAAAAAGATTGTTCGCCTTAGCCTGGTTTTCTAATTCGGAAAAGCTTTCGATTGGTAAAATAAACGACATCCTTCCCGGAAAATCCAATAATCTTTTTGCTCCTGAAATTAGCTCGTCCAATGGCAATGCGTCTGAGTGACGCGCCTGGGCGCGTGTTCCGGAAGGAGCTTTTATTCCATTACTGAAAAAAGGCGGATTACTTACAATCAGATCATATTTCTTTTTCGGTTCGACTGAAGAATCCTGAAATGACTGGCAAAATACATGTATCCGGTCGTTCCATTCGGATTGCTGCACATTCAAAACAGCTTCTTCGAAGGCATCCCTGTCGATTTCAAGTGCATCGATTTTGGCCAAAGCATTTTTCTGAGCCAACATTAGCGCAATCAGTCCGGTGCCGGTGCCAATGTCTAAAATTCGCGTAGTACCTGAGGTATTTGTCCAGGCGCCCAGCAATACGCCGTCCATGCCCACTTTCATGGCCGACCGCTCCTGTACGATGCGAAACTGTTTAAATTGAAAATAGGAGTTGCGGGGCATAAGCTATAAAATCAGTAATGTTTCCCCAATCGCATCTTTCAATTTCGCCTCTACCTTTACTTGCTCAGCAAACTCATGCCATTTAGTTACGGTTTCAGCAATTTGAAGAACGATGGTCGGCGCCTTTTTCACATTCATTTGTCGGCCAACTTCCAGCAAGTCGTCACGTGTGATTCCCTTTCGCTTGCCATTTATACTCAAAGCGTGCTGGCTTACCCAGATGCTGCCCGGCCTGTAGGCGTGGCAAACATCGTAGGCCGGTGCCAAACGCCATTCTCCTTGTGGGCTCATCATGAAAGCAAAGTTTTTGGTGTGATCATCGCAATTTTGTGCCATCACGTTAAATACCATCCGGCGGAACATCTGTTCGGCTTCAGGATAGGTTAACCGCAGGGCGCGCATGGTTTGGAACAACTGCTCGTAGCTGAATGAATAGATGTCGTTGAAATCGTAGTGCATCAAGGCACAAAATGTTTGCACATGCAGCTTGGTGTTCTCCGAAGGTCGGTCGAAACGGCGTGTCATAAAATGTGCCCTTCCGTTTTCTTCTATCAGGCGACATTCGGTCATCTCAATGCCACAAGCAACAGCCATCAGGTGATAGGCCATTTCTACACGCCCATAGCCAAATGTCGCACCGAACTGGCTGTCATCCACACCATCGAATTTCAGTAACCAATGAGAGAAACCATCCGGCGCATCAGTTTGTCCTGAACGGATTTCACCGGTATCAGGATTCCATGCTACAATGGCTTTTGCCCGTGCTCCACCCGCCGATGTCCCGATTTTCAGGACGTCTGAAAGTGCTTTTTGTTCGTCGTTTGTTAAATCGGCAGTAAATGATTCCCGTCCTGTTAAAATTTGCCGGGCCACATCAACCAGGCTGCCGATCTCAATTTTCGACGCTTCGTTAGACGACGGATGAACCACCGGCTCAAATTCCAGTGCACCCATCCCACGTTTTCCGGTGAAGCAAAGCATCTCAACCGGGTTCATACTTCCGGATGGCCTTCCTACTCGCGCCAGCCAGGTGTCAATGAGAGTGCTTCCGTACCGGTCGGGCAAAACATCGGCCAGCAAGCCGGGCAATCCTTTAAATGTTTTGTTCCCGGCCAGATCGGGAAATGAAAAAATGGTTCCTCTGGCCTGTGAAAGCGGCATTCTGAACGGCGAAACATCCAGGTTATAGCGCAAAAAATCAGGGTCAAACTCGAAGTCTGCAAAACCTGAATCTGTATTCCAATGGATCGCGCCAATGCGCTTTCCCCATATTAATATGAAAGCATTTTCAACCATTACCAATCGGGTAATTCGTATGGTTTCGGACCTTTTTTGCTTCTGGCACGCTTGCGCTTTTTCATTTCAAGTTTTGCCAGGTACATCGGGCTGACTTTCTCTTCGACCTGAAAAACCCGGACAAAAGAAAGTTGATTGAGAACGCGTAAAATTTGTATAAGTGAAAGCATCGTTCCGCCTTTGCCATTTTCGATTTGACTGAGGGTTGTGCGGTTTAATCCGGCGGCATCGGCCACTTGTTGCTGGCTTTTATTTTGCTGAAGGCGGGATTGCTGAACAAAGCGACCTATTTGCTCCAGGATAGCATTATCATTGGCTTCACTCCAATTTATGTTTATATTTTCCATCGTTATTCGATTTTTTATTAACTAATGATGGTTTTTCCATACAAATGTATAATTTATTTTTAGGTTTTATACATTTCAAATAAATTTATTGTGCATGGATTTTCCATCAATATATCTGTTTTATGTATATATTGATGGGTTTTTTCATCATATTTAATAATTATAAAATCAAACCTTTAGGATTTTTACTATCCACCCCAGCTTTCGCGGTCTAAGCTTCGGTATTGAATGGCTTCTGAAAGGTGATGGCTTTCAACCTTGTTGCTTCCTTCTAGATCGGCAATGGTGCGCGAAACTTTCAGAATGCGGTCGTAAGCCCGGGCTGACAGTCCTAATTTTTCCATGGCGTTTTTTAATAAAGTACTGCTTGTTTCGTCCAGTTCTACATACTGGCGGATCATTCTGGAGGACATTTGTGCATTGCAGAAGACATCTTCGTTTTCCTGAAAGCGGTGGGACTGAATTTCGCGGGCACGGATAACCCGGTCGCGAATGGCTGTACTGGGTTCGGTTGGTGTTTGCTCCGAAAGCTTTTTGAATGGCACGGGCACGACCTCCAAATGAATGTCGATGCGGTCGAGCAGTGGTCCGGAGATTTTATTGAGGTATTTGGCAACCATTCCCGGTGCACAAACGCAGTCTTTGGTCGGGTGGTTGTAGTAGCCGCAGGGGCACGGGTTCATCGACGTGACGAGCATGAAACTGGCTGGATATTCAACCGAGAACTTTGCACGAGAAATGGTGATTAAACGATCTTCGAGTGGTTGGCGCATGACTTCGAGTACCTGCCGCTTGAATTCAGGAAGTTCGTCGAGAAACAGAACGCCGTTGTGCGCTAGGCTGATTTCTCCCGGTTGCGGAAAGGCGCCGCCACCGACGAGGGCCACATCAGAAATGGTATGGTGGGGAGCGCGAAATGGCCGTTGGGTCATCAGCGAGGTGTCTTTATCGATTTTGCCAACTACCGAGTGGATTTTGGTTGTCTCCAATGCTTCGCGCAGGGTAAATGGTGGTAGAATCGTTGGAATTCGCTTAGCCAGCATGGTTTTCCCGGCACCGGGAGGCCCGATCATAATGAGATTATGCCCGCCTGCAGCAGCAATTTCAAGTGCCCGCTTTACATTTTCCTGTCCTTTTACATCCGAAAAATCCACATCATATTCGCTGCTTTTTGCAAAAAATTCTTCCCGGGTATTCACAATTGTTTGCTCCAGTTCGGTTTCTCCATTGAAAAAGTCGATGACTTCTTTCAGACTTTCGACGCCAAAAATCTTGAGTTTATCAACAACTGCGGCTTCACGCGCATTCTGTTTGGGCAAAATAAAACCTTCAAATCCTTCCTCGCGTGCTTTTATGGCAATTGGCAAGGCACCTTTCACCGGCTGGAGAGCGCCATCCAGCGAGAGCTCTCCTACCATTATATAATTTGAAACATTTTCAGACTGAATTTGCTCATTGGCGGCCAGAATTCCAATCGCGATGGGTAAATCGTAAGCCGACCCTTCTTTCCTGATGTCGGCGGGAGCCATGTTGATCACTACTTTTTTATGTGGCCATTTGTAGTTGAGCAGGCGCATCGCCGACTCGATTCGTTGCTGGCTTTCTTTCACTGCATTGTCAGGAAGGCCAACCATGAAAAATTTGATTCCCTGCGAAATTTCGGTTTCTATGGTGATGGTTGTGGCATTGATTCCGTGAACAGCACTGGCGAAGGTTTTGATGAGCATGAGGTGAAAATTTTAAGTTGTATTCACCTAAATTTACAAAGATCGAAGAAAAACTCCAACGATGTGTTGAATTTTTAATCGGGGGTCATCGTTTATTTTTGATATATTCTGACATAATCTACAACCAGTTCCTGTGGAAAAATGTTATCGTCGATTCCCTGCGCTCCACCAAAAGTGCCTCCAATGGCTACGTTCAGTATTAAAT
>JAEWME010000120.1 GCA_023393265.1 Bacteroidota bacterium
ACCGTCCATCTGGTTATCAATAACCAGGTTGGTTTTACGACCAACTACCTCGATGCCCGTTCGAGTACCTATTGTACCGACGTGGCCAAAGTGACCCGTTCGCCCGTTTTTCATGTAAATGGCGACGATGTGGAGGCCATCATTTTCACCATTAAACTTGCGATGGAGTTCCGACAGCGGTTTCATATCGACGTATTTGTGGATATTTTGGGATACCGCAGATATGGACACAATGAGGGCGACGAACCACGATTCACGCAACCTTTGCTTTATAAAGCCATCGAACAACATCCGAATCCTCGTGATATTTATGCACGGAAACTGGTTGAGCGGGGCGTTTTTGCTTCTGGAGAAGCAGAAGAACAGAACAAATTGTTTGAGCAGTTTCTGGAAGAAAAATTCAAGGAATCTGAGAAAATTGAAAAGGTAAAGGTTAAGCGCTTTTTACAGAAAGAATACCAGCAATATGAGAATCCGGTGAAGGCCGATTTGAGCAAAGTGGTAAAAACAGGAGTTTCGAAAGCTGAACTGATGCGAATTGCAGAACGGATCAACTATCTGCCAACGGATAAGAAATTCTTCAAAAAAATAGACCGTATTGTAGAGGACCGCCGCATGATGATGCTCGACAACCGCATGGATTGGGCGATGGCTGAATTGCTGGCTTACGGAACATTGGTTGACGAAGGTTTCCCGGTTAGGCTGAGCGGGCAGGATTCGGAGCGCGGTACGTTTGCGCATCGTCACGCTTCATTTGTCGTTGAAGATACAGATGAAAAATATTTTCCGCTGAAACATGTAAGCGATAATCAGGCCACATTTGGTGTATATAATTCGCCGCTTTCAGAATATGGCGTAATGGGTTTCGAGTATGGTTATGCGTTGGCAAATCCGAAAGGCCTCACAATCTGGGAGGCTCAATTCGGCGATTTTGCCAATGTGGCGCAGGTTATTTTCGATCAGTATATTTCGTCGGCTTTCGAAAAATGGAGCATGATGAACGGACTTGTGTTGTATTTGCCGCACGGCTACGAAGGACAGGGACCCGAACATTCAAGCGGAAGAATTGAACGCTATCTAAACCTGACAGCAGATAATAATCTTCGGGTTGTAGTACCAACAACGCCTGCCAATATGTTTCATTTACTCCGGAAACATGTACTGCAGAGTATCCGGATTCCATTGATTGTGTTCACGCCAAAGAGCCTGTTACGCCACCCGATGGTAACGTCTTCGGTGGATGAATTGGCCGAAGGAACATTCCGTGAAATTATCGAGGACCATGTATCGAATCCTGAAAAGATAGAGAAACTGGTGTTTACCTACGGAAAATTGTATTACGATTTGCATAAGAAGCAGGCAGAAGAAGGAATTACAAATACCGCTATTGTCAGGGTAGAGCAGTTGTATCCGTTACCGGTTGACCAAATCAAGGCTGTTTTTGCCAAGTATCCCAAAACGAAGCAAATTTTATGGGTTCAGGATGAGCCGTCGAATCAGGGCGCATGGCCGCATATTCAGCGGTTTATGCCCAATGTTCCGTTCAAGGTGGTTGCACGGCCTGCAACAGCTAGCCCTGCCGGTGGATTGATGGCGCAGCACAATGCCCGCCTGAAGAAAATTATGGATGCCGTTTTTCAGGAAAAAGTGTTAGCTTAACAAGAAAATTGAAGGCTGCGGCCTTGAAAATAAAAAACAAAAAGAACAATCATGTTAGTTGAAATAAAAGTCCCGACACCTGGTGAATCAATTACCGAAGTTGAATTGGGAAAATGGCTGGTTGCCGACGGGGACCTGGTCGAAAAAGATCAGGAAATTGCCGAGATTGAGTCGGATAAGGCTACGCTAACCTTGTCTGCGTCGGAAAGCGGAAAGCTGAAAATTCTTGTTCAGGAGGGAGATCGCATTGCTGTTGGAACAATTGCATGCACGGTGGATACTTCTGTTGCGGGGGAGAAGAAAGAGGAACAGGCCAAGGCAAAGGCTCCGGAAAAGATAAAGGCTGAAGTTTCGAAGGAAGTTAAAGTTGGATTTGTAGAACCTAAAACTACCGTTGAGTCAGAACCGACACAGGATTTGAGTAAAGTGAAGGTCACTTCTGTAGCTCAGAAAATGATGGAAGAATATCATTTGTCGGTGGAAGATGTGATCAACGGTTTACAACGGATTTCGAAGGCAGATGTTGAGGCAGTTATGGCTTCGACAAGCTCAGCAGGCGTTACATTAGCTGAGTCCGCCGATGCTAAGCGCACCGAAAAGCGGGAAAAGATGACTTCTTTACGCAGGAAACTCAGTGAACGCCTGGTTGCTGTGAAGAACGAAACCGCGATGCTGACGACTTTCAACGAAATTGATATGAGCCGGGCCATTGAAATGCGGGCCAGGTTACAGGATAAATTTGTTGCAAAATATGGTTTGAAACTTGGCTATATGTCGCTTTTTAGTAAAGCGGTTGCCGAAGCTATGAAGTTTCACCCGATGATCAACGCCCAAATTGATGGTGAGGATATTGTAACTCCTGAATTTGTCGATATTGGTATTGCAGTTCAAACGCCCAAAGGTTTGATGGTGCCAATTATCCGAAACTGCGAAAGCAAGTCGGTTGCCGACATTGAGATTGTGCTGAAGGTGTTGGCCGATAAGGCGCGGAACAAAAAAATCAGTGTGGAAGAGTTGACTGGCGGCACTTTCACCATTACCAATGGCGGCACTTTTGGCTCGCTGATGTCTACGCCGATCATCAATCCGCCGCAGTCTGCCATTCTGGGTATGCACAATATTGTCGATCGTCCGGTTGCTGTTAATGGTCAGGTTGTGATCCGTCCTATGATGTACATCGCTCTGTCATACGATCACCGCATTATTGACGGAAAAGATTCGGTTGGATTCCTGGTTAAAGTAAAAGAGCTGGTTGAAAATCCTGAAAGGCTGATTACCGGAGGTAAAAATCCGGAGGAAGTATTGCTCGGATTATAAACTTTTCAAAATCATACAGAAGCTCTTCGGAATTTTCCGAAGAGCTTTTTTTGTTTCAGGAAAGCCGTATTTCTTCAGCGTTTCAATTCCAGGGCAATAATGTTGACGGGGACTCATTTAAATTTGTTAAATTAGGGCGACAGACTGAAGGAAAGAATGTTTCTGACCGGTCGTATCCTGAATTATGAAAGCACCTGTTTTGTCATTCTTGCTTGTTTGTGCGTTGTTCGCTTGCCAGTCGGGGCAACCGGTTGAAACGAAACACCAATCGGATTTTGAGCTTGCAGATTTGAACGAGGCGGATGCCGAAAAATCAGGAAAAATGTATGTGCCAATTTACAGTGATATTTATTACCTGGATTCGAAGCACACCTTTTCGCTCACGGCTACGCTGAGTATTAGGAACGTTACTTTCACCGACTCGGTTTATATTTTCTCGATTGAATACTTTAATTCAAAAGGAGAAAAAGTGCGGAAATATAATGCCAAAGCCATTTTGCTGAAACCGATGGAATCGATCGAATTTGTAGTTGAAGATAAGGATGATACCGGTTGAGTGGGGGCTAATTTTGTTGTTGATTGGGGCGGGAAAGCATCAGTCAGAAAACCGTTTATCCAGGGTGTGATGATTGGAACAATGGGGCAGCAGGGAATTTCGTTTACCACCGAAGGAATTGATATGCCATAAAAAAAGCCACCCGTTGTGAGGACGGATGGCTCTATCTGTTTGAAATGTTTGATTCTGTGTTTGAAACTGTTTGAAAATTATTCAGAAACTACTTCGAATGGTAATTCAACCACCACTTCTCTGTGAAGTTTAATTTTGGCAGTGTAATTTCCAACTTCTTTAATGCTGTCTTCTGAAATCAAAATCTGTTTGCGGTCGATTTCGAAACCTTTGGCATTGATGGCTTCTGCCAGCATGATGGTGTTAACCGAACCGAAGATTTTTCCGGTTGTGCTGGTTTTTGCACCAATAACCAATTGAACGGCTTTGATTTTTTCTGCAACAGCCAAAGCCATTTCTTTCAATTTGGCTTCTTTGTGTGCACGCTGTTTGATGTTTTCAGCCAGCACTTTTTTTGCTGAGTCCGTGGCTACGATGGCCATTTTGTTTGGGATCAGGTAGTTGCGGCCATAGCCGTCTTTGATTTTCACGACGTCGTCTTTCGAACCCAGTCGTGCAACATCCTGCAATAATATTACTTCCATTTCTTTCTTCGCTTTAAAAATTATTTCAACATATCGGTAACGTAAGGAAGCAATGCGAGGTGACGAGCTCTTTTAACAGCTTTGGCCACTTTTCGCTGGTACTTCAGAGAGGTTCCGGTAATACGGCGAGGTAAAATTTTACCTTGCTCGTTCAGGAATTTTTTCAGGAATTCCGGATCTTTGTAATCAACAAATTTGATTTTGTTCTTTTTAAAGCGGCAGTACTTTTTCTTCTTGATTTCAACCGTTGGCGGGGTCAAATATCTGATTTCTCCTTGATTTGCTGACATAGCTTAGTTCTCCTTTTCAGTTTTAGCTTTTGATTTGTTTCTTCTTTTTTCACTGTAAGCCATGGCGTATTTGTCCTCAACAAAAGTCAGGAAGCGAATAATACGCTCATCGCGACGGAACTGAGTTTCCAGCGTTTTTGCAAACGATGGTTCTGCGGCAAATTCGAAGAGTTGATAAAACCCTGTCGTTTTTTTCTGGATAGGATACGCCAGTT
This sequence comes from Bacteroidota bacterium, assembly GCA_023393265.1. Classification (GTDB taxonomy): domain Bacteria; phylum Bacteroidota; class Bacteroidia; order Bacteroidales; family Prolixibacteraceae; genus Aquipluma. Next base: position 4,694 of record JAEWME010000120.1, read on the forward strand.
TGCGTAATCCCCAGTCTTCTTCATTGACAATCTCTCCACCATTTTCGGTGATGATGTCTCTGAATTTTTTTACCGTTTCCTTTACCTGAGCATCAGATAAAACGGGAGTAATGATGAAAACGGTTTCATACTGGTTTTTCATAAAACATCTGAATTAATTAAACATGAATACTTTATTCCTAAAAATAGGAGGCGCAAAAATAGAAATATTTTACTACGAATCAAATAATGTAGCCGAAAAAGATTGGTGAAGATGGAAGTCCGGAGACAGGGGTGCGGAAGTCCTAAGAAATTTGGAATTCGTGAATGAAAAGGTTGCGGGCATTGGGCGTGGAACATGGAAAAAGTCTCAGTGTTCAGTCGCAGTGGGCAAAAGCCGGAAACCGGAAGTCAGGAGACAGAAGACGAGCGCAAGGAGAAGTGAGAGATGAGAAGAGCGTGAAAAAAAAATCACAATGGGCAGTTGCAGTGTTCAACCCGTAACTCGTAACCCGCATCTTTCATCTCGTAACCCGCAACAATTTTTCAACTCCGAACTTTAGCTCACTTTAGGCACTTCGAACTTAGTAATTACAAAAATCCTTTCAGGAAATAGGCCAGTCCTACACCTAGGTAATTGCCAAAAGCATAGCCAAGTATTCCTGCTGTAATCCCGGTGATGATTACATCTTTATTTTTTAATGCTGCTGCAACAACGGGAACAAATGGAGGGGAGAAGGTGAGCGCTGTAATGGTTACGATAGTCGTAT
>JAEWME010000244.1 GCA_023393265.1 Bacteroidota bacterium
TCTCAGATTGATGAGAAACTAAAGTCCGACATCCGGGCGACCGGATATGTTCACAGTCCGCTGCCGCTCGACTACGGCAAATCGCTCGAAACTTATGGCCTCACCAAAAAAGTGCTTGTCTCCGACATGCTTTGCGACATGGAAGATGTAAGCAAATGGACACACAAAGGAGTTGGCACCATGTACCAGTCAGTTGACCGGGCAATTTCAGGAAAAAACAGTTTAAAACTAACTGCCCCAACCGTCCTAAACGAATTTCTGAACTGGGGAATTGGCCGCGGAACTTCGATGGCCAGCTACAACACCGGTGGCGCTAACTGGGAAAAGTACAACCGCATCCATTTTTACATTTATCCCGATTGCGAAGGTGCACGTTCCATCTATCTGAACCTTTACATAGAAAACGACGGAAAAATAAAGGTTCCTGATCAGTATGGCCGCGAAGGATTTCATGAGATTAATCTCGCGAACGGAAGATGGAATGAGTGTTACGTCGAGATGCCCGAACTATCGCGCGACAAAGTGACCAAAATCTCGTTTGCCATCGAAGTCTTCGGAAAAGAGCTGACCATGGGCGATTCGCTGAAATTCGACATCGACGCGGTGGAACTTCAAACCGTTGAAAATCCTGAAGTAGCCAGGGGATGGCAACCCGCCGAAAACCGGATCATTTATTCTACTTCAGGCTACCGGCCCGAAAGTGAAAAAACAGCCATCGTTAAAGTAGACGGAAATAATCAGAAATTTCAGCTTATCGACTACACCACTTCGCAGGTTGCCTACGAAGGTACGATCAACGACAGCAAAACGCGTATTGGCGACTTCAGGACAATCGATTTCACCGATTTCAGGAAAACCGGACAATACCTGATCCGGGTTGGCAATATTACAAGTAAGCCGTTCTATATCAACTCCGATTTGTGGGACGACTCGGCCTGGCGCGTGCTGAATTTTGTTTTTGGCGAACGCTGCGGTTACCCGATTCCGGGGAAACATGGTATTTGCCATGCCGACCTAAACTGCGAATACAACGGACACATTTTCCCGATTAACGGCGGGTGGCACGACGCAGCCGACATGTCGCAGCAATTTGTGCAATCGGGCGACATTGCTTTCTCGCTGTTAGAAATGGCAAACCGGGCAAAAGAAAAGAACAACACCGATTTATATAACCGGTTGATGGAAGAAGCCAAATGGGGCATCGATTTTATCCTGAGAACGAGGCTGGGCGACGGTTTCCGCATTCAATCGTGGGGAACCAACCTGTGGACAGACGGTTACATTGGCACCATCGACGACTCCGGAAGACGACAGGCCCATGTGAATAACAGCGGATTCGAGAACTTTTTGTTTTCGGGTATCGAAGCTTACGCATCCATGTCGGTTAACGACGACGCCATGCTGAAACAAAATCTCAGGAAAGTGGCCAAAGAAGATTTTGGCTTTGCTCTGGCCCGTTTCGATAAACTGGGATATAACGAACGTTTGCCCAACGGACATGCCTACATGAGTTCGCAGAGCCAGTACATGGCCACTGTTTCGTGGGCCGCCAGCATGCTCTACCGGCTTACCGGCGAAAAATACTATGCCGATAAAGCAGCCGAATTCATCAAATACACGCTTCAGTGCCAGCGTACCGAGCCGCTCAACGACAAAGATGGCATGAAAGGATTTTTCTATCGCGACCTAAGCAAAAAGAGCATTGTGCATTTCAATCACCAGTCGCGCGACCAGGTTTACATGCAGGCGCTGACAGAACTTTGCGAAACTCAGCCCAACAATCCCGATTACAGAACATGGGCAAATTCAATCAAGCTGTTTGGCGATTACCTGAAAAACACCATGCAGTATGTAAAACCCTACGGAATGGTTCCAAGTGGCGTTTACAACAAAAATGAAATTAAAGATTCGGTGAATTTCTACATCACCCAAATCTGGATTCACAACGATGTTTCAGCCGATTTCAAAGAACAACTCGAAAATGGTGCGAAGCTTGATAACGACCATTATCTGCGGGTTTTCCCGGTTTGGTTCTCATTTAAAGGCAATTTTGCTGTAACACTGTCAACAGGAAAAGCGGCTGCATTGTGCGGCAAATTCCTGAAAGATAAAGAACTCACCAACATTGCCGAACAACAACTCTTTTGGATCGTGGGCAAAAATCCGTTCGGACAGTCGATCATTTGGGGCGAAGGCGACAATTATCCGCAGCTCTACACCGCGCTCCCCGGCGAAACAGTTGGCGAGATTCCGGTTGGCATGCAAAGCCTTGGCAACGAAGATGTTCCATACTGGCCACAGTTCAATACGGCCACCTACAAAGAAGTCTGGGGTTCGTCGGCTGCTAAGTGGTTATCGCTCGTTGCCGAATTTTAAAGGCAGAATTTCAGGTTAAGCAAAATAAAAAAGGGCAGGAAACAACTGAAGACCCAATCCTGATATTGGAATTTGGATACCTTCGGTTACTTTCTGCCCTTTTAGATATGCAGTAGAAGCTACTTCACCAGCATTTTGAAATAAACCGGGAAGTGGTCGCTCACACCGCCTGTATATTTGCTTCCCACATAAGTACGGTTTGGTGTTTTATCACCAGTTTTGTTGGTAAAAATCATCCAGTCTTCACTGAAAATAAAACCTTTGCCGCCCTCGATGCGAACGCCTTTGCCATGCAGTATTTCTTCTGAAACAACCAAATTGTCGAGCATATTCCAGTTTCCGCTATAGAAATAAGTTCCCTTTCCGGCCTGATCGTCCGGCAGCATCAGGTTTACCAATTCGGCTCCTGAATTGGGAGCTTTGGCGCCCAATGTTTCCGACAAGCTCTTATTGGCAGGTTCATCGTTCATATCGCCCATGATGATGATCCGGGCTTTCGGATCTTCTGCCAAAAGCTGGTCGACCCGCTTTTTCAGCACGCTGGCAGCCAGCACTCTTTTCGGTTCGGTTTTGTCTTCGCCGCCAATACGCGACGGCCAGTGATTCACAAAAACATGCACCACCTTGCTGCCCATCTTTCCGGTTACGTGCAAAATATCCCGCGTTTTAAAATTGGGGTCATCAGGAAAAACAACTGGCAAAACTTCGTGCGAAATTTCGGTAAACGCATCTTTCCGGTATATAAAAGCTACATCAATACCACGATAATCGGGACTTTCTTCGTGTACGATGGCATATCCCCCATCTTTCAGGGCACCGGTTTTTACCAGATCTTCCAGCACAGCCTGATTTTCTACCTCAACCAATCCAACCATTTCAGGCAAGTCATTCGGACTAATGTCGGTAATCACTTTGGCGATGTCGGCCAGCTTCTTTTGGTAGCGTTCGCTATCCCACTTTTTCTCACTCTCCGGAAGAAATTCTTCATCCGGAATTTTTGGATCGTCCACCGTATCAAACAAGTTCTCGACATTGTACGAAACCACCGTGTATTGATTTCGGGGTGAATCCTTAAGAACCGCACATGAAGCCAGCATCCAGCCCAGCGCAATAATCAGAAAAAAATTCTTTTTCATTTGCTTATTTTCCTATGGTCACTTCGTAATATTTTGTCACATCAACCACCATCATGCCAGCCGCTTCCGCAGCCTGAATACCCAGAATTCCATCTTCAAAAACCTGGCAATCTCCCGGATCAACGCCCATCTGCGCTGCACATTTCAGGAAGGTTTCGGGATGTGGCTTGTAGTTTGAAACGTCTTCGCTGCAAACAACCACATCAAAATATTCCTTCATCCCGATTATTTCAAGTGTTTTGAGCGCCAGCCGACGCATTCCACCCGTTCCAATAGCCATCGGTATTTTGCCGTGATTTTCGCGAACCAAATCGGCAACAACTTTAATTTCCGGAGTCAGGTGCATATTCTTTTCAAACTCCACTTCCTTGCTGTCGCCCATCTCTTTCGGGTCAATTGATTTGCCAAACCACTCGTTGAGCTTTTCTACCGTGGGATAAACCGGAATTCCGGCGAGTCGGGCAAAAAGTTCAGGCGTAAAGTCGATGCCATAGCGAGCTGCCGCGTTTCTCCAGGCGACGAAATGAATGGGCATCGTGTCGGCCAGTGTTCCGTCGAGGTCGAAAATCAATCCTTTTGCTTTCGGATCAATTTTGAGTTTATCTTCAATCATGCTGTTCTAAAATTCTGAATTTTGCCAAAAGTAGCCATTAAACAGCTTCTGTGGGGTGAATTGTTTTTTGTTTGGTCAAAAATTAACACTTTTGCCACACTACAAAACCAAAAGTATGCTGATCGTTTCATTGTTATCGCTCACAAGCATTTCGCAACTGGCGCTTTTTCTGGGTATCGGGCTAATTATTTTCGGCTGGGTCGAGAAGAAACAAAACCTCATCATCATGGGACATGCCGCCCTGATTATACTGGGATTGTTCGCCTCGTGGGTCTTGTTTGGCGACTTCATTCAAGTACCAGCAACGCCCGCAGCTATTATTCAGAAGGAAGTCAAGTTGCTTGGCTTTTTCAAAGGCTCTGCAGTATTAATGGGCCTCAGCGTAGTTTCGCTGCTGATGAGTTGGCGAAAAATCCGCTTTCACAAAACAGTTGTGGCAATTGTAATATTGCTGGCATTGGCATTGTTCTTCATGCTGGTCAGCATCGGGCAAATGCAGGCAGACAGCTAATCTTTTTTCCGCTTGTATCGAATTATCAGGTACACGATAAAAATCAAACCAATTCCAAGCAGACCGAACGACAACTCGTGCATGTATTCTTTCAGCAAATCCTGCTGTTTATACACAGAATAACTCAAGACAGCCAGAATAATGTTCCAAAGCCCTGAACCCAAAATCGTGTATAAAACGAAGGTTTTCATGTTCATCAGCGCCAGACCCGCAGGAATGGAAATCAACTGACGAATGCCGGGGACAAGACGCCCGATAAAAGTAGAGCTCTTTCCGTGATGGTTAAAATAAGCCTCAGCCTTTTCAATTTTCGTACTATTTAGCAGCAACATTTTACCCAAACGCGTATCAACCAGCCGGTAAACAATCGCACGCCCGAGCCATTTGGCCAGGTAATAATTAATCAAGGCACCAATCAAGGCACCCAAAGTGGCAAAAAGCGTCACCAGGTAAGGATTCAATTCTCCGGAAGCTGCTTTCCAGATGGCTGGCGGAATCACAATTTCAGAAGGAAATGGAATGAACGAACTTTCAATGATCATCAAAAGGGTGATCGAAAAGTAGTTCATGTGTTGCATGTACCATTCAGCAATGGTTTGAGCATATTCTAGCATGTCTTTTTTGTTTTATGTCGTTTGCCAAAGATAAACGATGAAACTTAAATTAAAAGTTAAAAAAGAGGCTTCCCGAATTTTATCCGGAAAGCCTTTCAAAAATCTATTTTGTTTTCTCTTCTATCCACTTTTGGGCATTTACGAAAGCTTCCATCCACGGGGCAATTTCGTCGGCTTTTCTTCCCTGCGGATAATTGGCCCACAAATAGGGTTTGAACGCCCTTTCGAGGTGCGGCATCATCACCAGGTGACGGCCATCTTCCGAACAAAGTCCGGCGGTATTAAAATTCGAGCCGTTCGGGTTACCCGGATAACCTGTATTGCTGTACTTCATCGGGATGCAATATGCTGATTCGGCCTGCGGCAAGCTGAATTTTCCTTCGCCGTGTGCCACCCAAACGCCCAGTCGCATGCCCGACATTGAGCCAAGCATCACCGATTTATTGGGAAGAATATCCACATTTACAAATCCTGATTCGAACTTATGTGATTCGTTGTGAAGCATTTTGGGCTGCTCGGCACGTTCCGGGTAAACCAGCCCAAGTTCCACCATCAACTGACAACCGTTGCAAACGCCCAAACTCAAGGTATCTTCGCGTTTATAAAAATTTTCCAGCGCCAGTTTTGCTTTTTCGTTGTATTTGAAAGCGCCGGCCCATCCTTTTGCCGAGCCCATTACGTCGGAATTGGAGAATCCGCCCACGAAAACGATCATGTTTACATCTTCAAGCGTCTCCCGGCCCGAAATCAGGTCGGTCATGTGTACGTCCTTCACATCCATTCCGGCGAGATACATCATATAGGCCATCTCGCGGTCGCCGTTCACACCCTTTTCGCGGATGATGGCAGCTTTCACACCGCTTGGCTGGCGACGTTTCAGATCGATGCCCAAATCGGCTGCTTTGCCCGTGAACCCTTTGAAATCGTATTTCAGTTCGTTCTTCTTATAGTTGGTGTAACGTTCGAGCGCCTTTTTCTCTCCGGATTGCTTCCGGTCGAGCAGGTACGAAGTCTTGAACCATAGATCGCGCAACGAATTCAGGTCGAAATCGAATGCATCGGCTCCGTTCTTCAATGTAAATTCCCGTTTGCCTGCAACCGAACCAATTTTCACGACAGAAACGCCGGCAGCCTTCATTTTGGCTTCGAAAGCAGCAGCATCCGAAACCTGAAGCACCACACCCGGATTTTCAGCGAACAGCACTTTCACACTGTCAGCTTCGCCCAAACCAGTCAGGTCGAGGTTCAATCCTGAATGATTGTCGGCAAAACACATTTCAAGCAAGGTGGTAATCAAACCTCCGGAAGCAATGTCGTGACCTGCCAAAACCAGGTTGTCGTCGATACAATCCTGAACGGTATTGAAGACCTTTATAAAGTACGCCGGATCGGCAACCGACGGCGCTGAATTTCCAAGTTTGTTGATGATCTGCGAGAATGCGCTTCCGCCCAAACGACGCTCCATTCCAGAGAAATCGACCAGATAAAGCGATGTTCCTGCCACGTCAATCAACACCGGTTCAACCACCTTTTTTACGTCGGAAACTTCACCCGAAGCCGAAATGATCACCGTTCCGGGGGAATAAACCACGCCGTCCTTGTATTTCTGGGTCATCGACATCGAGTCTTTTCCGGTTGGGATATTGATTCCAAGCGCGCAGGCAAAATCGCTGGCAGCCTTCACCGCCTTGTAAATGCGTGCATTTTCGCCTTCATTTTTTGCAGGCCACATCCAGTTGGCACTCAGCGAAACGCCTTTCATGCGATCGGAAAGCGGAGCAAAAACGATGTTAGTCAGCGACTCAGCAATCGAAAGTACCGAACCCGCTTCAGCATCAACCAAAGCTGCTGCGGGAGCATGACCAATCGTGGTGGCAATGCCGTATTTTCCCTGATAGTCGAGCGTGATAACCCCGACATTGTTCAACGGAAGATGCAATTCGCCGGCACATTGCTGCTTGGCAATACGGCCCGTCACGCAACGGTCAACTTTGTTGGTGAGCCAGTCTTTGCAAGCAACACCTTCAAGCTGAAGCACATCTTCGAGATATTTTTCTATTTCGGTTGCGTTATATTCGAGTTCAGCAAACGTCTCACTGCGGGTGGTGTCGGTCAGAACCGTTTTTGGCGGTTTGCCAAACATGTACGAAAGTTGCCAGTCGATCGGTTTTTCGCCGGTTTTCGAATTTTCGAAAGTAAACTGCATGTCGCCGGTTGCTTCACCAATCACATACATCGGGGCGCGTTCGCGGTCGGCAATACGCTGCAAAAGCGGCACATCTTTTTCGTGCATCACAAGTCCCATGCGCTCCTGCGACTCGTTTCCGATGATTTCCTTCTGCGAAAGTGTCGGATCGCCAACCGGAAGTTTGGAGGTGTCAATTTTGCCGCCGGTTGCTTCCACCAATTCCGACAGACAGTTCAGGTGACCACCAGCCCCGTGATCGTGAACTGTGATGATCGGGTTTTCAGACGATTCGCTTAAAGCACGAATGGCGTTGTAAACACGTTTTTGCATCTCCGGATTGGCACGCTGAACGGCATTCAACTCGATGTGGTTTTCGTATTCGCCGGTAGCCACCGACGAAACAGCGCCACCGCCCATCCCGATGCGATAATTATCTCCACCCAAAAGCACCACTTTGTCGCTTTTGGTTGGCTCATCCTTCAAACTGTCTTTTTTGGCACCAAAACCGATACCACCAGCCAGCATGATCACTTTATCGAATCCGTATTTTTTGTCATTTTCGAAATGCTCAAAAGTCAAAACAGAACCGGTAATAATAGGCTGCCCAAATTTATTTCCAAAATCGCTGGCTCCGTTCGACGCCTTGATCAGGATTTCTTCCGGAGTCTGGTATAACCAGTCGCGTTCTTCGGTGGCTTGTTCCCAACTGCGCGAACTTTCGAGCCTCGGATAGGATGTCATGTACACCGCTGTTCCGGCGATAGGCAAACTGCCTTTTCCTCCGGCAATACGGTCGCGTATTTCGCCACCTGTTCCGGTTGCTGCGCCGTTGAAAGGCTCAACCGTCGTGGGGAAGTTATGTGTTTCGGCTTTCAGCGAAAGAACGGTTTCAAGGTCGGTCACCTCAAAAAAGTCGGGCTTATCCTGCGTTTTGGGGGCAAACTGCTCCACTACCGGTCCCTGCACAAAGGAGCAGTTGTCCTTATAAGCTGAAATGATTTTATTCAGATTTTGCTGTGAAGTCTTTTTGATTAGCTGAAAGAGCGACATCTCCTGCTCTACTCCATCAATTACAAACGTGCCGTTGAAAATTTTATGACGACAGTGCTCCGAGTTCACCTGAGAGAAGCCAAAAACTTCGCTGTCAGTAAGCTTGCGACCCAACTTTTCTGAGACTGAATTCAGATATCCGATTTCGTCAGCGCTCAGCGCCAAACCTTCCTGCTCATTATACGCAGCAATGTCTTCAATTTCGATAATGGGCTCCGGCTTTTTGTCGATGGTAAAAATGTGCTGATCGAGGTTGTGGTACAGCGCTTTCAGCATGGGATCGAAACCAGCATCAGCTCCCGAAACTTCGACATATTCTTCAATCCGGAGTATTCCTGAAATGCCCATATTCTGGGTAATTTCGACAGCATTGGTACTCCATGGCGTCAGCATTTCCTTGCGGGGCCCGACGAACCATCCTGTTAAAACTTCGTCGTCGAGCTTTTCAGCCTCACCAAACAGCCAGACCAGTTTTTCAATATCTTTCTGACCAATCTTATCAACTGAATTTAAGGCTATTAAAGTTTTTTGTGGAGTTTTGAAGAATAAAATCATTTCGGGATATTTTGGTATAAGTTTAAAGCAAATGCCATCTTTTTTTTGATGCGACAAAGATAAAGATTTCAAATTGATACCCCAGAAAAAAGAAAATAACAAGAGACTGTTAACAATAGGGTAAAATGCTTCCAAACGGTAGGATGCAGAGCAGAGGCCAATCAAATTAAGCATGAAAAAGTCCACCCACCCCCATTCGTTTAACACATATTTCTCAGATATTCAAAATCTGTTAAAAGCCAGCTTCGATCGTGCCAAATTATAGCAAATCTGCATTTTGCTGACATAATTCATATATTCATACTTCTATATATGTATTTGTATATCAACAACAAACCAATCTCTTAACACAAATTTTACATTTCAATGTCATTTGAAAAGAACGATTTCAAATAAAGCGCGATGCCAAGCCGTTTTAAAATTGATGTATATATTTGCGGGCAATTTTAAAAGGCAACTCTATCAAAATCATATAAAATGAAACAAATCAAATACGTATCACCTCAAGAAGCTTTAAAAGTTGTAAAATCAGGCGACCGTGTTCACATGAGTTCGGTGGCAGTTACCCCACATACCCTGTTGAAACCGCTGGTTGAACGCGGAAGAAACGGAGAACTGTATGATGTTAAAATACAACACATTCATATCGAAGGTGCTGTTGAGTATGCCAATCCTGAATTTGAAGGAGTTTTCCAGGCTGAGCAGTTTTTTGTTGCAGGAAACATGCGCAAACAAACCCAGGCCGGATATGCCGACTACATTCCGGTTTTCCTGAGTGAGACACAGAAACTGATCCGCGAAGGTTACCTGAAAGTGAATGTTGCACTCATCATGGTTTCTCCTCCCGACAAACACGGCTTTGTATCGCTCGGAACATCAGTTGACGCCACTTTGGCTGCCATCGAATGTGCCGACACTGTTATTGCAGCCGTTAACCCGAATGTACCGCGATGCTGGGGCGATGCCATGATCCACGTTGATCAGATTGACATTTTTGTTGAAGACGATATTCCGTTGTATGCTCATGGTTTGGCACCACTTTCCGACGTTGAAGTTGCCATTGGTAAAAACGTTGCCGCCCTTGTTGACGACCGTGCTTGCTTGCAGATGGGTATCGGCGGTATTCCAAACGCTGTTTTGGCACAGTTGGGCAACCACAAAGACCTCGGCGTTCACTCAGAAATGTTCTCTGATGGTATTCTTCCTTTGGTTGAAAAAGGAATTGTAACCGGAAAATATAAAAACATCGACCGTGGCAAAATGGTAGCCTGCTTCCTGATGGGATCAAAAGCGCTCTACGAATTTGTTGACGACAACCCACGTGTTGCGATGATGGATGTTGCCCACACGAACAATGTGGCTGTTATCCGCAAAATTGATAACATGACAGCTATCAACTCAGCACTTTCAATTGACCTCACAGGTCAGGTTTGTGCCGACTCAATCGGTATTAAACATTATTCAGGTGTTGGCGGTCAAATCGACTTCATTCGTGGTGCCGGTCACTCAAAAGGCGGTAAGCCGATTATTGCACTTCCCTCGGTCACCAACAAGGGCGTGTCAAAAATCACCCCTACCCTCATCGAAGGTTCGGGCGTTGTAAGTACCCGCGCAAATATGCACTGGGTTGTAACCGAGTATGGCGCTGTTAACCTTTACGGAAAAACCCTTCAGGAGCGTGCCCGTTTACTGACATCAATTGCCCATCCCGACCATAGGGAAGCTCTTGAGAAAGCGGCATTTGAAAGGTTTGGGCCCCATTTTCATTTCGTAAGTAAGCAAAACCAGTAATAAAGAATGAAAAGGCAGGCAAATAGTCTGCCTTTTTTTTCAGACCTATTTTGGAGGCAGGAGACAACTGCTAAATAACACATGCTCTGAAATTCGAATAATGGAGCAATTTGTTTAAAAATATTTATCACAACCGTACCTTTGCGGCACGAAAAAAAAACTTCAGAATATATTCAATTTATCTCATCATTAATTATCAAACAAGATGGAAATATCACATATTGAACACATTGGAATTGCCGTATCTAATCTTGAAGAAGCCATTCCGTATTACGAAAATGTACTTGGCTTGAAGTGCTATGCCGTTGAAGAAGTAGCCGACCAGAAGGTAAAAACTGCATTCTTCAAAGTAGGACAAACCAAAATAGAATTACTCGAATCGACTGATCCTGAAGGGCCAATCGGAAAATTCATTGAGAAAAAAGGACCTGGTGTTCACCACCTTGCCTTTGCTGTTAACAATGTGAATGAAGCCCTGAATGACGTTGCTTCGAAAGGCGTTCAACTGATTGACAAAGCAGGTAGAAAAGGTGCCGAAGGATTGAACATCGGTTTCCTCCACCCAAAGTCAACATTGGGCGTACTCACAGAATTGTGCTCTGACAAATAATCAACTTTTCCATAAATACATCCTATGAACAATCAAGACAAAATAAAACAACTCATCGATCTGCGCAACGAAGCAAAGCTCGGAGGGGGTGAAAAAAGAATTGAAGCACAGCATGGCAAAGGCAAAATGACTGCCCGCGAACGAATCACCATGTTGCTCGACGAAGGTAGCTTTGAAGAATACGACATGTTTGTGACACACCGTTGCGATAACTTTGGCATGGAAAAAACCAAAATTATGGGAGACGGCGTTGTTACCGGACAGGGAACCATCGACGGGCGTGTGGTATACATCTATGCGCAGGATTTTACCGTTTTCGGAGGATCATTATCTGAAACCTTTGCACTGAAAATTTGCAAAGTAATGGATATGGCCATGAAGGTTGGTGCACCGATTATCGGCATCAACGACTCGGGTGGCGCACGTATTCAGGAAGGTGTAACAGCACTGGCCGGATATGCCGAAATCTTCGAACGTAACATTATGGCCTCGGGCGTCGTGCCGCAAATCTCTGCCATTTTCGGACCATGTGCCGGTGGTGCCGTTTATTCGCCTGCACTAACCGACTTCATCATGATGACCAAAGACACTTCGTACATGTTTGTTACCGGTCCGAAGGTTGTTAAAACAGTAACCGGCGAAGTGGTTACCGATGAACAACTCGGAGGCGCCATGGTACACGGAACGAAATCGGGCGTAACTCATTTTGTTGCCGAAAACGAAGAAGAAGGTATTCTCCTGATCCGTAAATTATTGAGTTATCTTCCGCAAAACAACCTTGAAGATGCGCCTTTGGCTGATTGTATTGACCCAATCGACCGCCTCGACGATTCACTCAACTCGGTAATTCCGGATAATCCAAACAAACCATACGACGTAAAAGATGTGATTCATGCCATCGTCGACTGCAACGAATTCCTCGAAGTTCACCGCAACTATGCTCAGAACATCGTGGTAGGCTTTGCCCGGTTCAACGGCGTTTCTGTCGGTATCGTTGCTAACCAGCCCAATTACCTTGCCGGCGTACTCGACATCAATGCATCACGCAAGGCAGCCCGTTTCGTTCGTTTCTGCGACGCATTCAACATTCCATTAGTGACATTGGTTGACGTTCCCGGATTCCTTCCCGGAACTGCACAGGAATACGGCGGCATCATCACCCACGGGGCAAAACTGCTGTTTGCCTACGGTGAAGCTACTGTGCCAAAAATTACTGTTATCCTCCGCAAATCATACGGCGGTGCATATTGCGTAATGAGCTCGAAACACCTGCGTGGCGATATCAACTATTCGTGGCCAACCGGAGAAATCGCAGTTATGGGACCGAAAGGAGCCATCGAAGTTTTACAAAACAAGAAAATTGCTGCAATCGAAAACGACCAGGAACGCGCCCAATATGTGGCCGAAGCCGAAATGGATTATAAAGACAAGTTCGCCAACCCATATAATGCAGCCAAATACGGTTATATCGACGATGTAATTGAACCACGCAATACCCGTTTCCGTATCATCAGGGCGCTGCAGGCACTTGCTACGAAAAAAGATGTAATGCCGGCAAAAAAACACACCAACATTCCATTATAATCAACGATCATGCAAAGAAAAAATATAAAATTATTCTCCGGAATATTCATTTTTCTTGCCGTTGTGTTGGGATGTAATGTGGCGAAGGCACAGAACGCTACCGACTTTCGGTTTAATGAAATTCTGGTAAAGAACGATTCGAACTATGTTGACGATTTCGGCCAGCATGGTGCATGGATCGAAATATTTAACTCGGCATACAACTCGGTAAACATCGGCGGATGTTTCCTGACCGACGACCTGAATGATCCAAAGAAATACTGGATTCCCACAGGCGACCCGGCCACCCTCATACCGCCACGCTGCTATGTTGTATTTTGGGCCGACGATAAACCTACCCGTGGTATTTTTCACCTGAACTTCAAACTCGAAGAGGGAAAAACCATTGCTTTATTTGATGCGAACGGACGGACGCTGATTGACAAACTGGCAATTCCGGCAGATCAAAAAGTTGATGTAACTTTTGGACGTACTTCAGACAATGCTGAAACATGGGCATTTCTAAGTCATTCTACACCTGGGGCAAACAATGACCATAGCAGGAAAGCTTCTTCAGGAGAACTTTTTGTTGCAATGGACCCTACTGGTGCCGGAATGGCCATGATTGCCATGAGTGTCGTTTTCCTTTCGCTGGCTATCCTGTACACAATTTTCCGTACAACCGGGAAATATTTCTCACGCAGAGCTACCAGGGTAACAGCTCCGGTTGCATCAGGAGAAACAAAACCAGCAAAAGCATCTCAGGAAGAAATTTCGGGAGAAGTAAATGCTGCAATCGCCATGGCACTTTTCATGTACCAAAACGAAATGCACGATTACGAAAACACTGTTCTCACCATTCAGAAAGTGTCGAAGAATTATTCTCCATGGAGTTCCAAAATTTACACCTTAAGAAAAACACCACGCTAATAAACATTTGAAATGAAGAAATTTAAATTCACCATAAACGGCAACCAATACGAGACTGAGATTCTCAGTGTTGACGATAATATTGCCGAAATAGAAGTCAACGGTACTTCGTACAAAGTAGAAGTTGACAAAGAAATTAAAACAAGCAAAACGCCAAAACTGGTTCGTCCTGTTGCAGTTCCATCAACTGATGCACATCCTTCGGTTGCAAAAACCAGCAGCCCTGCTACCCCCAAAGGTGCGGGCAGCATCAAATCGCCGCTACCGGGAGTTATCCTTGAGGTTTATGTCAGGGAAGGCGACATGGTAAAAATGGGACAAAAACTGATCATGCTGGAAGCCATGAAAATGGAGAACAACATTGAAGCCGACAAACCGGGAAAAGTACTTTCAATCCTGAAACATAAAGGCGACAGTGTGATGGAAGGAGATGTTTTAATCACAATAGGAGAATAAGCTATGGGCAGTTTTTTTGATTTTATTCTTGACCACATAGGGCAATTTCTCCATTTTACGGCATTTGCCAACCTGACAATCGGCCATATTGTAATGATTGCCATCGGGCTTTCATTCATTTACCTGGCCATTGCAAAGGAATTTGAGCCAATGCTGCTGGTTCCGATCGGATTTGGTATCCTGGTGGGCAACATCGCGTTTGCTCCGGGCTACAAAATCGGGGTTTACGAATCAGGCAGCGTACTGAACTATCTCTACTTTGGTGTATTGAACGGTATTTACCCACCGCTAATCTTTCTTGGCATCGGTGCCATGACCGACTTCTCTGCACTTATTTCGAACCCGAAACTAATCCTGATTGGTGCTGCAGCCCAGCTTGGTATTTTTGGTGCATACGGACTTGCTTTGGCGCTTGGCTTCAGCCCTACTGAAGCTGGTGCAATTGGTATCATCGGTGGTGCCGATGGCCCAACGGCTATCTTCCTGTCGTCGAAACTTGCTCCCGATTTGATGGGCGCGATTGCCATCTCGGCTTATTCATACATGGCGCTGGTTCCTGTGATCCAGCCTCCGATTATGAGATTGCTAACTTCGAAGAAAGAGCGTGTTATCCGCATGAAACCTCCGCGCGCTGTATCGAAAATCGAAAAAATCATTTTCTCGATAGCAGGTATGTTGCTAACTACGTTTATTGTTCCTTCAGGTCTTCCGCTTCTGGGAATGCTTTTCTTCGGAAACCTGCTTAAAGAAAGCGGTGTAACCAAACGTTTGGCCGACACAGCAAAAGGCCCGATGATCGACGTGGTAACTATTCTGATTGGTTTGACAGTGGGTGCCTCAACACAGGCAACAACTTTCCTTACCATGAAATCGGTAGGAATTTTCGCCCTTGGCGCAGGTTCATTCGTTATTGCAACATTTGGCGGTGTAATGTTTGTTAAAATCATTAACCTATTCCTGAAAGAAGGACACAAAATCAACCCGCTGATTGGTAATGCAGGTGTTTCTGCTGTGCCAGACAGTGCCCGTGTTTCGCAGGTTGTAGGTTTGGAATACGACAAAACAAACCACCTTTTAATGCACGCTATGGGCCCGAATGTGGCTGGTGTTATCGGCTCGGCTGTTGCTGCCGGTATCTTGCTTAGCTTCCTAGCCTAAGAAAATAATATCTCTTAAATATTTTGAGCGGTTGCCGGGTTCCGGCGACCGCTTTTTATTTTAATCAGGATTAAAAAACAAACTACAAACCAACTATTTACAACCATCATTAGGCCAATTTCAATACCAGAAAGTTTCAATGTTAAATGTATATTATCTGTTGTAACCGCCGAGGACAGCAGATGAATTGCATAATTAAATTTGTGACATTATTCTGCACGAAAATGAGAAAACACTTCTTACTTCTTTTCGGTATTCTCGGCGTAATTCTCTTCAGCAGAACGGGATTCATACAGCAACAACAGCAAAGCCTAAAAGCGAAAACTGTTGTAGACTGTACATCTTATTTCGAGTCGGGAGCAGCAGATTACATGTGGAGCCTGGAAAAGTCGGAAACAACATCCATCGTTTCGAACGACAACCAGCTCTCTCACCAAAAGAAACGCGGTTTAGACAGTTTTTGCAGGTTTTTCAGGCATTCCGAATGGTTTTCTCTACCAGTTACTTTCCTGTTCCAAAAGCCCGAATCGCGAACAAACTTATTCCTGATTTATCATTATTCACTTTCACTTTGGCAGGTGTTCCTGCAATGATTCCACATTTCTTATTCTGTCTGAGGCGAACTCATTCAAAGCATTTTTGAACCACACTAAACCAGATCATTCTGAAAATTACACAATGAACTGATTCATGATTTTATTTAAACTCATGGATAACTATAATTTATATTAAATACATTAATATTCTTAACCCATTATTACTTATCTTACCAATGAACACTAGTTATTTTGTGCTGATGTCAATACTTCTGACATTTGCAACCGGATTTTTTGTTGCCACCATTATCTGGGGCATTAGCTGGTTCCTTTCGCCCAAAGAAGAACGTATGTTTGCTGAATGGTTTTCGGGCATTTTCAGGAACGAAGCAAATAACATGAGATCGGGCGAACCAACCGCTCAAAGCAAAGATGCCGACGTTGAGGATTCGGAATACAACCTTGAATTATACCACTATCATCATGGAGAAAATTGATTTTGGAAGTCTGTTTCCCGGAATCAGCACGCTCTTCACTGGTGGCGGCGATGTTTTTCTGGCTCGTGTCGCGCTCATTGCATTGGGTTTATTCCTGATCTACCTTGGGAAAAAGAAGATTCTGGAACCGCTACTGATGATCCCGATGGGACTTGGAATGGCGTCGATAAATGCTGCCGTGATGGTGTTGCCAGGCGGCAAACAGGGCAATCTTTTCGTCGACCCGCTGATAACAGACACAAACGAGCTTTTCAACATTTTACAGATCGACTGGCTTCAGCCGATTTACACGTTCACTTTTTCGAACGGACTGATTGCCTGCTGTATTTTCATGGGAATCGGCGTTTTGCTCGATGTAGGTTACATACTGCGCCGCCCGTTTCTGAGTATTTTTCTTGCACTTTTTGCCGAAATGGGTACCTTCCTGGTAGTTCCAATTGCCTCAGCAATGGGAATGAGCCTGAACGACAGCGCCTCCATTGCGATGGTTGGCGGAGCCGACGGACCTATGGTTTTGTTTACATCGATGATCCTGTCGAAAGATCTGTTCGTTCCGATTACCATCGTAGCTTACCTCTATCTCGGATTTACTTATGGCGGATATCCTTACCTGATTAAGTTACTTGTACCAAAACACATCAGGGCTATTCAGCCGCCAAAGCCAAAAAAAACAAACCCGATCAGTTCGTCGCAAAAGCTGCTGTTTGCGGTTGTAATGTGCGTGGTGCTTTGCTTGCTGTTCCCGGTTGCAGCGCCGCTGTTTTTCTCGCTATTCATCGGGGTGGCCGTTCGCGAAGCCGACATTACACCGGTTGTAGACTTCATTAAAGGTCCGCTGTTATATGGTTCTACTTTTTTCCTCGGACTTTTGCTTGGTATCCTGTGTGAAGCGCATCTGATTTTAAATCCGAAGATACTGCCGTTGCTTTTACTCGGAATACTGGCTCTTCTGCTTTCAGGAATCGGTGGATTACTCGGAGGCTATATTATCTACTGGTTCTCAGGAAAGAAATTTAATCCTGTAATTGGCATTGCAGGCGTAAGTTGCGTGCCCAGTACCGCCAAAGTGGCCCAAAAAGCAGTAACCGAAGTTAACCCGAAAGCCATTATCCTGCAGGATGCACTTGGCGCAAATATTTCGGGCGTAATCACAACAGCCATTATCACAGGTTTGTATGTAACCCTGATACCCTATTTCCTGAAATAAAAAGAAACTGAATTTTAAGTTCAGAAGGTGTATTGATGCTTAAGTATGTTTGCGGTGAATTCTTCAGCTTTTTGAAGGTTCACCGCTTCATTTTTAGCAGAAATCCCGAAAAACATGAGAAAAATCAGAAAAAACTGCTTTTTTTTTAGACGAATGCACCGGCTATTTAAAATTTATTAACACAGCGCAACGATAACTTTAACATCATTTAAGGATAATTTTACAGGATATTCGAATCGCAGCCCTATCTTTGTAATACATTTTTTTTCATAAGTTTAGGTTTAGTTAGGTTAGTTAGTTTAAGAGAGGAAAGGTAGGACAGAGGTTCTACCTTTTTTATTTTTATCCTGCCGTAGCCCAACAGACTTTTCTCCGCTCAAAATTACTTCGAGATTACCACTGGAAACCGGTTCAACCCCCAGGCTTCAAACTTATTGGTGGAAAGTATATTCAGCTCCCGTTTTTCAGCCCTTCTCAGCCAAATTACAGTTGCGTCAGTCGGATCGCTATTCACTTTCACGCCGCCCGAAACGGTCACTTTTACCGGTGTCCCGTTGGTCACTTCATAATAAATACTCTTCACTGGCGAATTATCGGCGACAGTGAGTTGGCTAACCGGCAAGTTAACAGCAGGCGCTGTTTCTTCGAAGAAAAATTTCTCAACATGATAAGTAATTGTATCCATGTATTGATTCAGCTTTTTGGAACCCACAAGCTCCGGTTCATGGCCAAGTCCCTGCAACGAGACTAACCTGTTACGAAGACCAAGAATTTTCAGCCGGTCGTGAATAGGTTTCGAGCCATACATTTTGTCCATCAGCAGGCGGTTGACCAACAACGCATTTTTAAACGGATGATCGTATTCGTAAGGCACAATTTCGTCGGCAGTCCCGTGAATCGATAAAACCGACACTTTTTCATCCGGATCGATGATATTCAGATCAGCCACCGCCCCCCACATATTGGCAACAGCCTTTATCTGGAATTTTTCGGTGTACTTGTTTCCCGACTCTTCGATGCGGGTTGCCCTACCCTCTTTTTCGGCGGCCAAAATTCCTGCCGGGCGTTCGTCATTTTTCATGAAAGCAACATTGAGCGATGCCACAGCCCCGGCGCTCGTTCCGCCCACATAAACCTGATCGGGATCGATTCCCAGCCCTTTTGCATTGTGCGACAAAAACCGTAAAGCTGCATGCGCATCCTGAACGGCGCGGTAAGCGCTCATTTCCAGATCGCTTGGCGTTAGCTTGAATCCAAGACGGTAATCGATTGATGCAACCAGGTAACCGCATTTGGCCAGCGAAGTTGCCAGCGAAACTTCTGCCGCCGACTCACGGCTGCCGATATAAAAAGCGCCGCCATGAATCAGCATTACCAGCGGCCGGTTTTTAAACACATCGGTTTTAGGGTAATAAATATCCAGATTTAGATCCAGCATAGTCGGATCGTTAAACGTTTTGATCAGTCCTTTCCGGAGTACTTCAATGTATGGTTCATCCGAATAGGGAGAACTAGTCCAGAGTCCTTTTGCCTTTCCGTAGAGCAAATCTTTTTTTACTTCTACATTCGGAAAGATTTCTTTCCGGTAACGCTCGTTCGGAGTGACAACAAGTTCAGTCCTTTTCTGAAAACTGATCTCTGCCTTTTGCCGCCAGAAGAAAAATTTCTTTTTCTTGTTCAGGAGCACGATGGTTCCACTAAAAGAGTTGCCCGAAAAAACGCCCGACTTGATGGGACCGACATACATATCAGACTGAAAAAACATCTTTCCGGCCGATTTGCCAAGCGAAAAGGTGTGGCCGTCTTCAACCGCTTTTCCCTGGTTCAGGACAAAATATCCTTTCAAGACAGTAGAATCAGAACCTTCATCAACCAAAATGATCTTGTCATTCCCGATGGTACCATCATACACATCCTGCGCACTGACAGACAAAAATAAACAGTTTAGGGAGAGAAAAAACAGAAAAACGAGGCTGGTTAGTTGTAATTTTCCGGTTTTTGCCATTTGAGAACATTGTTTTAAACAACCATCAAAGAAACGGAAAACATAGAAAAATTGTATACAGAAACATCAGCATTTTTTACTGCTAAACAATTAATTCAGAAA
>JAEWME010000263.1 GCA_023393265.1 Bacteroidota bacterium
GCGCAAGCCTGCTCGGAACGGGCCACTTTAATGGGCATATTCAACACGTCAGCAACAATCTGCATCACGAATGGCGACTTTTTAGCTACACCACCCAACGCAATCACGCCATCGATGCGAACTCCCTCGCGTACAAACCGATCGACAATCGCCTTCGATCCAAATGCAGTGGCTTCTACCAGTGCCCTGAAAATTTGCGGGGCATCCGATCCAAGGTTCAGACCCGAAATAACCCCTTTCAGGTTTTGATTGGCATCCGGGGTTCGACGCCCGTTCATCCAGTCGAGCGCAACAATGCTACTCTCTTCAATCGGAACCTGCGCTGCCGCTTTTGTCAATTCAGGAATCATCCTGTCCGAAATTTCTTTGATCATTTTGGCTTTGGTTTCTTCATCAACCGACGTGCTGGAAGAAATAATCTGCTCGGCGGGCCATAGCAGCACACGTTTAAGCCAGGCATAAATATCGCCGAAAGCCGACTGACCAGCTTCCATTCCCAGCATTCCCGGCACAATTGAACCATCAACCTGCCCGCAGATACCACCGATCAGCTTGTCTCCCACCTCATCCATTGGAGCAATAAGCATATCACAAGTTGATGTACCCATTACTTTGCTCAGATAGTAGGGTTCAATCTCAGCGCCAACAGCTCCTAAGTGAGCATCAAATGCTCCAACACCAATTTTTACATTTGCAGGTAAGCCAAGTTTCTTCGCCCACTCAGGAGTAATCGTTCCGGCGGCAATATCGCAAGTGTCTGTTTCGCGGAACAAACGATCTTTCATGCCACTGAGCAGCGGATCGAGCTTCACCAGAAACTCTTCCGACGGAAGTCCGCCAAAAGCTTCGTGCCACATGGCTTTATGGCCTGCCGCACAGCGCGAGCGCTTCATCGTTTTAGGATTGGTATTTCCGGTCAGAACAGCAGGAATCCAGTCGCAATGTTCGACCCACGAATTGGCAGCGCGGTAAACACCGGCATCCTCGCGAATCACGTGCAGTATTTTCGCCCAAAACCATTCCGAAGAATAAACCCCACCTTCAAATTTGGTAAAATCAATGCTCCATTTTCGGGCCAGTTCGTTTATCTCGTCAGCTTCTTTAACTCCGGTATGATCTTTCCAGAGAATAAACATGGCGTTCGGGTTTTCGTCGAAACCAGGAGTCAATGCAAGCGGTGTACCCTTTTCATCGACAGCCACAGGCGTCGATCCGGTTGTATCTATGGAAATACCTACAACATTTTCAGCAACATCGACCGGAGCCATTTTCAGCGCTTCTACAATGGTGTATTCCATTCCTTCCAGATAATCTTTCGGATGCTGCCTGAACTGGTTTTTCGACGCTAAACAATACATTTGCTTTTTCCAGCGTGGATACTCGAACACGGCGCTGGCAACCTCTTCGCCAGTTTCAACATTTACAATCAGCGAACGAACCGAATCGGTACCATAATCGAGCCCGATGGTATATTTAGCCTGAGTCATTTTATTGAGTTTAAAGTTTAATTATTTTCTATTTGTTACAAGAAATTTAAAAACAGTTGTAGGGTATGAGATTCGGGGCACTGGTTAATACGAAACATTTTTCCGTAACTATTTTCCTTGCCCGTAATACGCGCTTTTACCGTGTTTTCGTAAGAAATGTTTATCAAGCAGGGTTTGGCCCATTTCTGTATCCGAATTTAGTTGAAAACTCCGGAAGGTCATTTTAGCTACCTCCTCAAGTACGACAGCATTATGAACTGCATCGCCGGCGTTTTTACCCCAGGTGAAAGGCGCATGGTTGTTGACTAAAACCCCAGGAATCATATCGGGGTCAAGATTTCGAAACGTTTCAACAATCACTTTTCCGGTTTCGAGTTCATATTCGCCTTTTATCTCGGCTTCCGTCATTTTACGGGTACAGGGTATTTCACCAAAAAAATAATCAGCATGAGTAGTTCCTACCGCCGGAATTCCTTTCCCTGCCTGTGCCCAGCTGGTTGCCCACTCAGAATGCGTATGTACAATTCCACCTGTATTTTTAAAGTTTCGGTATAGTTCAAGGTGTGTTGGGGTGTCGCTCGAAGGATTGAGGTTTCCTTCTACTATATCTCCTTCCAGATTGATAATCACCATGTCCGACGGTTTCATTACGTCGTACGAAACGCCGCTCGGTTTAATGGCTACCAATCCACTCTGCCGGTCAATTCCGCTCACATTTCCCCAGGTGAAAATCACCAATCCATGTTTCACCAAATCAAGGTTTGCTTTCCAGACTTCTTCTTTCAGTTGTTCAAGCATTTTCAGTCGGGTTTCAGGTTAAATTTTATAAAATGTAAAAGTAACACTTATTCGAATATCACAAAAAAACGCATCACTTTTCCGCTTGCTTTTCAAAGTTTCAGTCCCAAAATTGATAGCAAAATAAGTTCATTCAGGGAAACGGGCAAAGCACAGTGCATTAACGTTCCGGTAACTTAAATATAACCTGTTATCAACCGAACTTTCAGCCCCGATCCACGTTTAATGTGTCGTAAAACACAAAAAAATGCCAGTAAATATTCCGGAAACAGCCCAGAAGCGCGTCGTTATCATCGGTGCCGGATTTGGAGGGCTCAAACTAGCCAAAAACCTAGTCGGGTCGGGCTACCAGGTTGTCATCATCGACAAAAATAACTACCACCAGTTTCAGCCACTTTTTTATCAGGTAGCCAGTTCAGGTATCGAACCAAGCTCTATACTTTTTCCACTTCGAAAGATCTTCCAGAAGCGGAACGACATTTATGTTCGGGTCGCTGAAGTATACGCCATCGATCCGGAGAAAAAATTAATTCAAACCAGCCTTAATGATGTCTGGTATGATTATCTGGTCATTTCTACCGGCGTGAACTCCAATTTCTTCGGGATGAAGAATATGGAAGAATTTGCGTTACCCATGAAATCAGTCTCAGAAGCCATGTCGCTACGGAACAGACTATTGCAGCGATTTGAAAAGGCAGTTACCTTGCGCGACCAAAACGAGCGCCGAGCCTTGCTGAATGTGATTGTGGTTGGCGGTGGCCCAACAGGTGTTGAGCTGGCCGGAGCAATTGCCGAAATGAAGAAGTTCGTACTTCCGAAAGATTATCCTGATTTAAATTTCGATGCGATGCAGATCAGCCTGATTGAAGGTTCGCCTGCCGTTTTGGGCGGAATGTCGAAACATGCCTCGGAAAAAGCATTGTTTTATCTAAAAAGACTTGGCATCAATGTCATGCTCGATACCAAAGTTACTGACTATGACGGACAGGTACTCAGCACCGGCGACGGACAGAAGATGCGGACCAATACAGTAATCTGGGCCGCGGGTATTGCCGGTGTTTTGCCGGAAGGGATTCCAAACGAAATTGTTGGCCGCGGCCGCCGGATTATGGTTGACGAGTTCAATCAGGTAAAAGGATTCAAAGATGTTTTTGCCATTGGCGATGTTTGCATCCTGTCGACAACTCAATATCCAAACGGACATCCGCAGGTGGCCCAGGTGGCTATCCAACAGGGAGTCAACCTTGCCCGCAACCTCATTGCAATTAAGCACGAAGGGAAACTGAATCCTTTTAAATACATCGATCGTGGATCGATGGCAACCATTGGCCGAAACCGTGCAGTTGCCGACCTTAGTTTCCTGAAATTTAGTGGATTCATTGCGTGGCTCACCTGGATGTTTGTTCACCTGATGGCCATCGTTGGCGTAAAAAACCGTTTGCTAATTTTCATCAACTGGATGTGGAACTACATGACATATGATCAGTCGCTCCGCTTAATTCTCTGGGCTGCCAAACGAAAATCAGCACCACTCGATTAGTACGATAAAAAAGAAAGGCGGTTTTTCAAAACCGCCTTTCTTTTTTGTTACCAGATCACTGCTCTTTCAGCTTCCGGCAGATACATATAATCGCCCTCTTTTACATCGAATGCTTTGTAGAATTCAGGTAAGTTCCGAAGCGGACCTAAAACCCTGAAACGGGCCAGCGAATGAACGTCTTCTTTGGTTCGACGCACAATTTCTTTGTCGCGGATATTCTGCGCCCACAAATGCGCGTAAGCCAGGAAAAACCGCTGATCAGGTGTAAATCCATCGATCGGCTTTTCATTTCCGGATAAAACATGGTGAAGTGCGTAGTAGGCAACATTCAAGCCACCCAGATCGGCAATGTTTTCGCCCAGACATAATTCTCCGTCCGCCTTGATGGTGTCGAGTACCACAAAACCATTAAACTGATTAACCAGCACTTTGGCGCGCTCGTTGAAAAGTTTCGAATCTTCGGCAGTCCACCAGTCGGAAAGATTTCCTACTTTATCATACTGACGGCCCTGATCATCAAATCCGTGTGTCATTTCGTGACCGATTACAACGCCAATGGCTCCGTAATTCACCGCATCGTCGCCATCGCTATAAAAGAACGGTGGTTGCAAAATGGCAGCAGGGAAAACAATTTCGTTAGCTACCGGATTATAATAAGCATTTACTTCCTGAGGAGGCATTTGCCATTCGGTGCGGTCTACCGGTTTATTCACTTTACCAATCATAAAGGTAAAATCAAATTTGCGGCCATTCAATACATTGGACACGTACGAATCGGTTCCGACAACCAATGCCGAATAATCGCGCCATTTATCAGGATAACCGATTTTTACAGTAATGGCGTTGAGTTTTTCGAGCGCTTTCGTTTTGGTGGTATCGCTCATCCAAGGCAATTGTTTGATGCGTTCGCCCAGCGAAATCCTCAGGTTCTCCACCAGTTGCAACATGCGTTGTTTCGATTCGGCCGGAAAATACTTCTGCACATACATCTGGCCAATGGCTTCGCTCAAAGCATTGTCGGTTGCACCCTGCACCCTTTTCCATCTGGGGCGTTGGGCTATTTGTCCTGAAAGCGTTTTTCCGAAGAAATCGAAACTCTGGTCGGCAAAAGCTGCCGGCAGATAGAAACTCAGACTTTTTACAGTGTGCCATTTCAGATATACTTTCCAATCGTCGACGGAAACGTCTTTCACCATTTTGCTCAACTCTGTAAAAAATGCAGGCTGACCAACAATGAAATCGCCCGGATTCTGCAGTCCCAAATTCCGGAAATGAGTCGCCCAATCGATCTCGGAAGCAATCTTTTGCAGCGCAGCAACATCCATTTTATTATAGGTTTTGTGCGGATCGCGCTGTTCAAGTCGGGTCATCGAAGTGGCAGCCAGTCTCTTTTCGAGCTTGTAAACCAAATCGGCATGTGCTTTTGCACTTGATTCGTCTTCACCGGTGAGTGCAAAAACTTTCTGGAGATGCACGAGGTAAGCATCCTGAATTTCTTTGCTGCGCTGATCGTCTTTCATGTAATAATCGCGGTCGGGCATCCCCAGTCCGCCCTGATACAAATAGGCAACTACCATTTCGGAGTTCTTCTGATCAGCATCAGAGAAAATAGAAAACATGGGCGAAATGCGTTTGGTCTGAAGATCAGCAACAACCTTCATCAAATCCTGTTTATTGGCAACACCTTCAATCTCATCAAAAATGCCTTTCACCGGACTCAAACCAAGCGACTCTATTTTGGCAGTATCCATCCCGGTATTGTAGAAGTCGGCAATTTTCGCGGCAATTGATCCAGGTTCCTGTTTTGCCGAGGCAATTCCGTCAATCAGTTTCCGGACCTGCACCTCGCTGGTGTCGGCCAGTAAATCGAAGCTGCCGAAACGGCTTTTATCTTCCGGAATCGGAAATCGTTTTTTCCATCCGCCATTGGCATAATTGTCAAAATCAGCAGCAGGGCTGATTGTTGTGTCGAGATCGGCCAAATTTAAAGCCTTTGGCTGTGGCTTGGTGTTCGTACAGGCCATACCTCCCATCATCAGGGATATGAGTGCGAACCGATTCATTCTTCCAATCATAGTTCTGTATTATTGTAAAAAGTAAATTTTGCTTCAAAAAAATCAAAGCACAACATTTGTAACACTTTTCCCAAATGATTACACGGAGAAACAAAAAATGTCGATTTTTTTCAGGCAGGGAAAAGCCGGATAAATCTGAGCCGGGAAATTTGACCGGATTCTAATCTGCAAAAGACAGCGCATAAAAATGGCCTGAATTTCTTGTTCAGGCCATCTTCATTCTTATTGCATCACTGCTTCAACTTCAGCAGGAGTTATCGGGATGCGTTTGCCGATGATTTCAGCACCTGTTTCGGTAACAAGAATATCGTCTTCGAGCCTGATTCCGCCGAAGTTGTAATAGCTTTCCAGTTTATCAAAATTAATAAAATCAGCATTTGTCTTTTCAGCCTTCCATTTTTCAATCAGGGCTGGAATGAAATAAATGCCGGGCTCGTCGGTTACAACAAAACCTTTGCGAAGGCGGCGGCCCATCCGGAGCGACGCAGTACCGAACTGGTTAACAGGGCGGATTTCATCATCGTATCCAACATAAATCTGCCCCAAATCTTCCATATCGTGCACATCGAGACCCAACATGTGCCCCAAACCATGAGGCATGAACAGCGCGTGAGCCCCAGCCGCAACCGCCTCAGCAACATCTCCCTTCATAAGGCCCAACTCTTTCAGACCAGAAGCAATCACTTCAGCAGCAGCAAGGTGAACCGACAGGTAAGTCTCTCCCGGTTTTGTTAGTTCTCTGGCCTTGTTATTGGTTGCCAAAACAATCTCGTAAATTTCCCGCTGCTTTTGCGAGAACTTTCCGTTAACAGGAAATGTGCGGGTATAATCTGAAGCATAATGAGAACCAATTTCAGCACCGGCATCCACCAGCAAAAGACGACCATCCTGAAGTGTTTGAGAATGATCGTGGTTATGCAGCGTCTCGCCATTTTGTGATAAAATTACGGGAAACGAAACCATTCCACCGCCTGCATTGGCAATACCCTCAATGGTACCGGCAATGGTTTGCTCCCACGCTCCTACTTTGGCCATTTTCATCGCGGTAACGTGCATTTGGTAACCAACCTCGCAGGCCTTCCGAATTTCATCAACCTCCTGATTTTCTTTTACTGCACGCATTTCGATCACTGCTTTTACAAGCGCCAGCGAAGCGTAATCTTTAAGCTTCGGGGCAGCTATTGCGAGCAACTCACTAAGCAACAACTTATTTTCTGCGCGGTAAGGTGGCAAAAAATGTATTTTTCGTCCGCCCGAAATGGCTTTATCAATATATTCCTGAAGATTTTTATAAGGCTCTGTTTTCACAATTCCAACTCTCGAAGCTTTCTCTTTCAGCGAAACCTGTGGCCCCATCCAGATAATATCCTGAATGCTGACATCGTCGCCAAAAACAACTTCTTCTCCTGAGTCCAAATCAATCATTCCGGCCAACCGCTGATAATCCAATCCGAAAAAATAAAGAAAGCTACTATCCTGCCTGAAATAATAGCAATTGTCCGTGTAGTTCATCGGCGAGTCGGTATTCCCAAGCAACAACACAATCCCTCCTGAAAGCTTCTGTTTCAAAGTTTTCCTGCGTTCAATATAAGTTTCACGACTAAACATTTGATAAAATTTTATAATTGAATTGGAAAGATAGGAAAAAATAGGCGACTAAAACCCTGACAAATATCCGGCAGATGTTGTAAACCATATCACCCAACTTGAAATCAGGGATAAAATAACAAACCGCGGTTAAAAAAATCCGTAAATCAGGATAAACCAAAAATACGACGCCATGAATAACACCTTGATGATTTATCTAAACAAAAGGCTGCATCAGCATGATCCAAAGTTTTTGGCAGCCAACACGCAACCTGGTCCTGTTATCTGCATTTCGCGCGACGTTGGTTGCGGAGCACTGGCCATTGCCAGACTACTCGCTGCCGAGCTCGACAAATTTGCGGTGTGCCGGAGATGGCGGGTAGTAAGTAAAGAGATTTTGCAGGAAAGTGCCCGCGAACTGAACATGGAACCCAACAAACTAAACAATTACCTGAAAGACGGTGACAGAACCGTATTTGACGACATTCTGGCCGCCTTTAACGAAAAACGCTTTAAAAGCGATCGTAGGATTACAAAAACACTCATTGATCTGATATCAAGCTTTGCCAACGACGGCAATTGCATCATTGTTGGACGTGGCGGACATATTATATCCAGGACTATTGAAAAATCGTTGCTCATTAAACTGACAGCACCCGCCGATTGGCGAACCAAACAAATCATGGTAAAAAATGAGCTCAACTTCCGTCAGGCGGTAGAGTTTATCGAGAGAACAGAACGTGAAAGAGAAAACTTCAGGAAACACATAGCAGGAGAAGATGCCCAGCCCGACGAATTCGATCTGGTCATCAATC
>JAEWME010000366.1 GCA_023393265.1 Bacteroidota bacterium
AATTACAACAATGAACAGAACAAACCAAAACTTCCTGTTCGGCTATGGACTTTTGATATTGATTGTCGCCATTAAATTTTTCCTGCAGTTTTACCTGGTCAATCCGGTTTATGAATTGCACCGCGACGAATTTCTTCACCTTGGTCAGGCCAATCACCTGGCATGGGGCTATATTTCTGTTCCGCCATTTACATCGTGGATTTCGAAAATTATTTTCCTGCTTGGCGGCGGCGTTTTTTGGGTGCGCTTCTTCCCTGCCCTTTTCGGTGCATTGACAATTGTTGTTGTTTGGCTGATTGCGGAATCACTTGGCGGAAAATCAGTATCCAAAATTCTTGCAGCGTTTGCCGCGCTCTTTTCACCGCTGGTCAGGCTTAATATTTTGTACCAACCCAATTCATTCGACATTCTCGCATGGACCTTGACTTTTTATTTTCTGATCCGGTTTATTCAGACTGAAAAAACACGCTGGTTATTTTACCTGACAGGAATTATTGCCCTTGGATTTTACAACAAATACAATGTCATTTTTTTGCTGGCAGGAATTATGGCTGGCCTCGTGTTGAGCTACCGGAGAATATTCAGCAATCCAGTTTTCTGGAAAGCTCTGGCACTACTGACTGTCCTGATTTTACCCAATATTCTGTGGCAAATCACGCACCATTTTCCGGTGTTTGAGCACATGAAAGCACTAAAATCATCGCAGCTTGTTAACAATTCGTACAGCGGGTTTCTGCATGGACAACTGATGTTCTTCATCGGTTCAGTTCCTCTTACCATTGCGGCGTTGATTGGGTTTGTCCATTTTCCTGAATTCAGGAGACTAAGATTTGCCGGAATTGCATTTATTACAACCCTGATAATTTTTACTTTTCTGAAGGCCAAAGATTATTATGCCGTTGGCTTATATCCGGCTCTTTTTGCGTTCGGCGCCGTCTATCTCGAAAAAGTATTGTCGCCCAAACTTCGGTTGGTCGTTTTGCCAGTTTTACTCGCAGCCAATCTTTTCATCTTTGTATCGACAGCCAAAATTATTTATCCGTTGATGAGCCCCGAAGAAATGAGATCAAACCATGAGCTACTCGAAAAATTTGGTATGTTACGCTGGGAAGATGGGAAAAACCACCATTTACCGCAGGACTTCGCCGACATGATTGGCTGGCGAGAAATGGCCGAAAAAGCGCTGGCTGCCTACCGAACAATTCCAAAAAACGAATTAGACAGCACGCTGGTTTTCTGCGACAATTACGGTCAGACCGGCGCGTTGAATTATTTCAACAGGGGAAAGATGAAAGAAGCTTATTCGTTCAATACCGATTACGTTTATTGGTTGCCAACCATGAAAAAGATCAAAAATATACTGCTGGTCGGCGAGGTACCCGATCAAAAAATCATCAATATGTTTTCAGGTTTTATAAAAATGGGCGTAGTGGAAAATGAAAATGCACGGGAGAAAGGAACCGCCATCTTTCTTCTCTCCGTTTCGAAGCCTGGATTTACTGAAGGTTTCTATAAAATGGCGGAAAAGAAGAAAAACAATTTCGAAATTTTCTAGTCACTCCACCACATTTTTATTTACACACCGCAAATCGGAAAAATAATCGTCATTTTGTTGATTTTTATCTACATCAGGAGACTTAATTCCACAACTTAATTTTTTGTATTCGATATATATATCGATGATAATATTTTCATTTTCAATGTAATAATAAAATAACTTGATTTTTATTGCACAGTGGCCACTGTTTTGTTTTCAGACATTCCGACAATTTTAGTTACACATTAAAATTAAAACCATGAAAACAATCATTTTAGCTGCTGTAGCAGCCACATTATTCAGTTTCACCATGCCTCAGGAATCGAAGGCAGCAACCAAACAAAACAGTTATGCCGTAATGCCTGATAAAGATGTCAAATATCAGGAGATAAAAACTTCTGAACTTCCGGAAGCAGTTACGAAAACGCTTGCTGACAAATACGCCGGATACAAAACCGAAAAAGCGTTTAAAGGTGATGATGGTACCTTCAAGGTCGTTGTAAGTAAAGACGAAATGAAACAGGTACTTTTTCTGAACGAGAAAGGTGAAGTCACTAAAGTGGACGCTCCGGATTCAGTGAAATAATATTTCTCCCGGACAATAGCAGAATAGCAGAAATGGGTGAAACCAAATATTCCGCGACAGTTTTTGTCGATGAATATTAGAAACCTCTGTCGACAAATGCCGACAGAGGTTATTTTATATACATATAATATTCAACTGACAATCTTGATATTGAACGCCCCATTTTTAGTTGCACTGTAAATGCGCAACCAGATTGGTAAATACATTTCGGTTCCCCGGGCAGTCGTTATGTCTCCCAAATCAAGAATATTTGGCAATTTCCATCCGAATGACAGAAGAATTTCCTTTACCTTTTCTTTGGCCTGAATATCGTTTCCTGACATAAAAATATGGTGGTCGCCGTTATTGACCATTGCTGGATTTACCATGATTCCACACCAGACAGTATTGAGCGTTTTAACAACTTTACTCTCCGGAAAAGCATTCTGAATTTCTTCACCAAGCGAATTGTCATTAACGACCGACAAAGTGGGAGGCATTCCGTGCGAAAAATCGAGCGGATTCGACAAATCGATGATAATTTTACCGTTAAGATTTACTGCCCCGGCCATTTTCAACGCAGATAAAGTACCCATTCCTGATGTACAATTATAAATAATTTCGCCAAAAGCAGCCGCGTCAGCAAAAGTTCCGGCAGTTGTCTTGCCCAAAAATTTTGCAGCGAAAGCCTGCGCCTTTTCATTGTTGGCTGTGCGCGAGCCCATTTTTACTTCATGTCCAAGTTCTACCAATTTCGAACCGATTGTTTCACCAACAACGCCGGTTCCTAAAACAGCTATTTTCATAATGGAAAAATTAAAATGTGTTTTACGATCGTGAAAAATGATATTGAAAGAGGCTGACAAATAATTATAAGGAAGAAGATTTCTGGTTTCGGCGCTGAGAAAATATTTCTCACCAACTAGTTTATAACATATTACAAAACAGAAGGTTTAGTCAGACTTTGAATAAGGTTAATCAAAGCAGAAAATGAATAACTTTACAGTTGATAATTTTTTCGACTGAGTAATTTCTGCTTCTCATGATAAAATCGATAATGCTGGTTGGTTTTGGCGGATTTGCCGGAAGTGTAGCCCGCTTTCTTGTTTCAAAGTATTTTCAGGAACATTATGCAACTGTTTTTCCTTGGGGAACTTTTGCTGTAAATATCCTGGGAAGTTTGCTGATTGGCATTATCTACGGGCTTTCAGAAAAAGGCGATTTGCTGAGCCCCGAAATTCGCCTGCTGATTGCTGTCGGTTTTTGTGGCGGTTTTACCACGTTTTCAACGTTCTCAAACGATGCCTTTCTTTTACTCCGCCAGCAGGAATGGTTTCGCGTTGCGTTTTACACATCACTAAGCTTTTTTCTTGGGCTGATTGCCGTTTATTCGGGGCGGGTGATTACTAAATTATTCTGAAATGGAAAATAATCAAGAAGTTAGTGTATTGAAGATTTATATCGGGTCGACCGATCAGATCAACCAGCAACCGCTCTACGAATACCTTGTTTTTCAGGCCAAAAAGAAAGGAATATCAGGAGCAACAGTTACCAAAGGAATCATGGGTTTTGGAGCCAGTTCGGTGATTCACTCCTATAAATTTTGGGAAATTAGCGAGAAGGTACCACTGGTAGTCGAATTTGTAGATGAAGATTACAAAATCAGGGAATTTTGGCAGGAAATTCAGGAAGAACTCGAAAATATCAGGTACGGCTGCCTTGCAACAATTGGTAAAGCCGACTTAGTGCTTTATCGTTCCGGCGCCAAACACTTAGCGGAATAATAACCATATAATAACATTTCGCATCCAGCCGGGCAGAAATTAAATTTATCTCCAACCTTGTTTCAAAAGCATATTGGTATACATTTACACGATTTTTCTTTTTGTTACATTTACAACAAGTCAAACACAAAACCTAGACTCATGAAATTTGGTTACTTCGACGATTCACAGCGTGAATATGTGATTACCAATCCGCAAACTCCCTGGCCCTGGATTAATTACCTCGGAAATCAAGATTTCTTTTCGCTGATTTCCAATACTGCCGGAGGCTACACATTTTATAAAGACGCAAAATTCCGCAGGCTCACCCGATACAGATACAACAATGTTCCAATGGATAGCGGCGGACGCTATTTTTATATCAAAGACAGAGAAACAATTTGGTCGCCAGGCTGGAAACCCTGTAAAACGGCACTCGACAAATATGAATGTCGTCATGGGATGAATTACACCACGATTGAAGGAGTTAAAAACGGCATTTCGGCGAAAGCCTTGTTCTTTGTTCCGTTAAAAACCTGGGCCGAAGTTCAAAAACTAACGCTTAGCAACAACTCTCCGGAGGTTAAGACGCTCAAATTATTTTCTTTTACCGAATGGTGCCTATGGAATGCTGCTACCGACATGGAGAACTTCCAGCGAAATTTCTCGACCGGCGAAGTGGAAATTGACGGATCGGTATTGTACCACAAAACGGAATACAAAGAACGACGCGATCATTATGCTTACTATTCTGTAAACGTGCCTATTAATGGTTTTGACACCGATCGCGAGACATTCTTCGGACTCTACAACGGATTCGACGAGCCGCAAACTGTTGCTGCCGGAAAATCTTCTAATTCGGTTGCACATGGCTGGTCACCAATTGCCTCACATTATCTTGAAGTTGAACTTCAGCCGGGTGAATCGAGGGATTTCATTTTTTTGCTGGGGTATGTGGAAAATGCTGAGGACGAAAAATGGGAATCGAAAGGAATCATCAATAAAACGAAAGCGAAAGCTACCATTGCCCGTTTCGATACTGTTGATAAAGTTGATGCAGCATTCATAGAGCTTCGCGAATACTGGGACAGGCTACTCAGCGTTTTCACCGTAAATTCAGGAGAAGAAAAACTTGACCGGATGGTGAATATATGGAATCAGTACCAGTGCATGATTACATTTTGTTTCTCGCGTTCGGCGTCGTTCTTCGAAAGTGGGATCGGTCGTGGAATGGGATTCCGCGATTCCAACCAGGATTTGATTGGCTTTGTACACCAAATTCCGGAAAGGGCCCGCGAGCGGATTATCGACATTGCATCGACCCAGTTTGCCGATGGCGGCTGCTACCACCAGTACCAGCCACTCACCAAACGTGGGAACAACGATATTGGCGGTGGTTTTAACGACGACCCAATGTGGTTGATTTTTGGAACCGTCAGTTACATCAAGGAAACCGGCGACTTTGGTATTTTGGATGAAATGGTTCCGTTTGACAACGACATGAGTGTTGCCCGCACGCTGTTCGACCACCTTACTGTTTCGTTCAACCATGTTATCAACAACCTTGGCCCTCATGGACTACCATTAATTGGCCGTGCCGACTGGAACGACTGCCTGAACCTAAATTGCTTCTCGAATGATCCGAATGAATCGTTCCAAACCACTGAAAACAAGTCGGAAGGTTCGCAGGCCGAATCGTTGATGATTGCCGGATTGTTTGTGGTTTACGGACGCGACTATGTGGAACTTTGTTATAAACTCGGAAAAAACACTGAAGCAGAACAAGCTCATAAAGAAGTTGATAAGATGATCGAAGCCGTGAAAAAGTTTGGCTGGGATGGCGAATGGTTCCTTCGGGCATACGACTTTTTCTGCAGAAAAATTGGCTCCAACGAAAACGAAGAAGGTAAAATTTTTATCGAATCGAATGGTTGGTGCACCATGGCAGGCATTGGCAAAGAAGAAGGCTTGTGCCTGAAAGCGCTGGATTCTGTAAAAGAAAAATTAGACTGCGAATTTGGCATCGTGCTCAATAATCCGGCATTCACAAAATATTACATCGAATATGGTGAAATATCCAGTTATCCGGCTGGATATAAAGAAAATGCAGGCGTTTTTTGTCACAATAATCCATGGATCATGATTGGCGAAACGGTCATTGGCCGTGGCGATCAGGCTTGGGATTACTATAAAAAAATTTGTCCGTCATACCTCGAAGAGATCAGCGACCTGCACAAAACCGAGCCTTATGTGTATGCACAAATGGTTGCCGGAAAAGACGCTTTTAAGCCGGGCGAAGCAAAGAATTCATGGCTCACGGGAACTGCCTCGTGGAACTTCTACGCTATTACGC
>JAEWME010000410.1 GCA_023393265.1 Bacteroidota bacterium
CCTGCTGAAAGCCGAAAACAGCTCGTTTGTCAGCAACGATCCGTTCGACATCAGGAGAAAAATTACTGCAACAGGAGACGAAAAACGATACAATGTGGTGTATATCACCGTTGAAAGCCTGAGCGCGGAGTTTCTGAGTTACAAAGGAAGCAAACTGGGAAACGTCACACCAAACCTGGATGCTTTGGCCGACAGTTCGTTGTTTTTCACAAACTTATATGCGATAGGCACGCGTACCGTTTACGGCCTCGAAGCGTCAACACTTGCGTCGCCGCCAAAACCCGGACAAAGTTTGCTGAAACGCCCTGGAAACGAAAACCTGTTTTCGATCGGGCAAATTTTTTCGGAACACGGCTACCAGCTTAAGTTTATTTATGGCGGAAACGGCTATTTCGACAACATGAACTATTTCTTTTCGCACAATGGATTCACGGCCATCGACAAATCGGATTTGGCAAAAGATGAAATCACCTTCGAAAATGCCTGGGGTGTTTGCGATCAGGATTTATTTAACCGAACACTCAAAGAATGTGACCGCTCGTTCGCTTCAGGAAAACCCTTTCTGAATTACGTGATGACCACGACCAACCATCGTCCGTTCACTTATCCCGACGGCGTCATCGACATTCCGTCGCATACCGGGAGAAAAGGCGCTTTGAAATATTTCGATTATGCCATCGGTGAATTTATCAGGAAAGCCAGCACAAAACCGTGGTTTACAAATACCATTTTTGTGATTATGGCCGACCACTGCGCCGGAAGTGCCGGAAAAGCCGAATTACCTTTCAAAGAATACCAGATTCCGCTCATGATATACAACCCGCAGTTGATTCATCCGGAGAAAATTGACAAGCTGTGCAGCCAGATCGACGCCGCCCCGACTTTGCTGGGTGTTTTAAACTGGAATTATGCCACCAAATTTTTCGGGAAGGACATTACGAAAATGGCCCCAGATGAAGAACGTGCCTTTATTTCGAATTACCAGAAGTTGGGTTTCCTGAAGAACGACCATGTTACCATTTTAAGCCCTCAACAAAAAATTACACATTATAAGATCAACGAGGAAACCGGTGAAATGAAAGTTGAGCCCGCTGTTCCGGAGATTGAAAATGAAGCGATTATTTACTACCAATCAGCTAACTACGTCTACAAAAACAAACTTAACAAATGGGAATAATCCTGAAAAAAAACCTCACGAAGTCACTGTTCGCCAGTGTCTTGTTATTGCTGTTCGTTGCTGTTTCTTTCAACCTGCACGCCGAAACCCGGAAAGACACCATCGTTTCTGTTGCTGTCCGCGACACATTTAAGCTGAGGAAAGCACAGGTTTTCGAGACCGAGGCGGCGACGATGCTTTATTTTAGGCCTAAACCATTTCAGTTTCTGAAATATGTTCCTTCTGATATTGCCGGACTTGGGAAAGCCGCGGTTGCGAAAAAAAATCTTCCCATGATGGGTGCCATTGCTGCAAGTACTGTGGCCTTCATCCTGGTTGACCAGAAAGTGACAGATGCGGCACAACAATTTGGCCGGTACATCAACCTGGATCCAACCAGAACAACAAAAACACTTGTAAACGTCGACTTGGGCAGCTTCGATATTGATTTGCTCGAAATTCCCCAAAACCTCAATTCAGTTTTTTATTTCTTCGGAGAGGGCTGGCCTAGCATTGTTATTGCCGGAGGATTTTATTCATACGGACTTGCGGCAAACGATTACCGTGCACTTCAGACGACTTCGCAATTAACTGAAATGTTTTTTACACTTGGGATTACCACTCAATTCCTGAAACGAATTACAGGGAGACAAAGTCCGTTCAGGGTCGATACCGATCCAAATCCTGTTCCGGGAGGAAAATGGCACCTTTTCACAGCACCATCCAAATACCAAAAAAGTGTTTCGAATTATGACGCTTTTCCATCAGGACATTTAGCCACAGCTATGGCAACACTGACCGTTATCGCCGGAAATTATCCCGACAACAAGTACATCAAACCTGTTGGATATTCAATGATGGGCTTGCTTGGTTTTGCAATGCTGAATAATGGCGTTCATTGGATCAGCGACTATCCGCTTGCCTTGGCAATTGGCTACACATGCGGAAAACTGGCACTTTCGCGTGGGCGACAGTTGATTCCAAAGCCGGGTGTTGATCATGGTTCTTTTTCGTCCCTGATGCCGGCATACATGGGAAATGGTGGCATTGGTCTTACCTACCGCGCTATTTTTTAGCCTAAATTTTTAGTGTCTCGCCTTCTGATTTGGCGATAATAACTGCAGCACAGGTATCGCCCCAAACATTTACGGTGGTGCGCGACATATCCAAAATTCTGTCGACAGCCAAAATTAACCCGACACCTTCCAGCGGAAGATTCACTGCGGTCAGCACAATAGTCATCATCACCAGTCCGGCCATGGGTATTCCGGCAGAGCCAATTGCTGCGAGCAAAGCCGTGATGACAACCATCAGTTGCTGTGTCATCGTCAGGTGAATTCCATAAGCCTGTGCAATAAAAATAACTGCGACACATTCATAAAGCGCCGTTCCGTTCATGTTGATGGTGGCTCCGAGTGGTAAGGTAAAACTGGTAATTTTAGGCGAAACGCCATCTTCAAACTCAACGGCTTCCATCGATAAAGGCAAGGCCGCATTCGATGAAGAAGTCGAAAAAGCGGTCAAAAGTGGCGTTGCCATGTTCTTAAAATGTTTATACGGATTTACTTTCCCCAGAAATTTGACAGCAAGTGGCAATATAATTCCGGCGTGAACGAGCAAACCAACAATAACTGTTAGCATATAAATTCCAAGACTTCCGGCTATATTTCCAAGCGAGTCCGCATTTTTTGCTACTTCTTTGGCAACAATAGCAAAAACTCCGAGTGGTGTAAACCGAATAATGAACATGGTTACTTTCATCATCACTTCAAACACGGCATCAAAAAATCGAGTGAGGACAAGCTGTTTCTCCTCCGGAATACGGATGATAAAAAAGCCAAATAAAATGGCAAAGAAAATCACGGGCAAAATTTGTCCGTTGGCCATGGCATTGACAACATTATCTGGAATGGTGCGGATTAAAATATCGCTGACAGATGTTCCAACGGCCGGAAGGTTCTCCACAACTCCGGTTCCACCCATGTTGGCACCTACACCCGGACGAAAGACATTTACAAAGAAGAGCCCGGTTAATATGGCAATGAGGCTGGTAACAACATAAAACGAAAGTGTTTTCGCCCCGAGTCGCCCGAGGTTAGAACCACCGCCAATACTTGCAACGCCACTTACTATAGAGCTAAAAATCAGCGGTACAACAACCATGTTAAGCCCGCGAAGAAAAATTACTCCCATCCACGAAGTATATTCAACCTTGTCAGGAAAATAATAGCCAAAAAGCACGGCAATAACCAGTGCAATAAGTATTTGCCAGTGAAGTTTAATTTTTAAAAGCATTGCTCTGTCTTTAATCGTGGTGAAAACATTCAGGGGAGAAAACAAAAATAATAAAAAACAAAAGTTGTTTTATAATATTTCCATATCAGGAAAAAAACTCTTACTTAGCAGCACAGTACAGGATAACATTCCTGAGAACTTTTTGAAATTTTCTATTATTTATAAAAGACATAAAAATGAACCTAAACAGCAGATTAATAGGGCGTTTACCGAAAGTCGGAATTCGCCCTGTTATTGATGGAAGAGAACGCGGTGTGCGCGAATCGCTCGAAGTACAAACCATGAATATGGCTAAAGCTGCCGCCAGATTGATTGAAGAAAACCTTCGCTTTCCGGGCGGCCAAAAAGTACAATGTGTAATTTCCGACACCACCATTGGCGGTGTAGCCGATGCAGCTTATTGTGCCGATCAGTTCGAACGCGAAGGCGTGGCCGTCTCACTCACCGTGACACCTTGCTGGTGTTACGGGACTGAAGTGATGGATACCACTCCCCTGATTCCAAAAGCGGTGTGGGGATTCAACGGAACAGAACGACCGGGTGCAGTTTATTTGGCAGCAGCCTTGGCTGGCTACTCGCAAAAAGGACTACCTGCATTTGGCATTTATGGGCGTGATGTTCAGGATGCTGATGACACCAGCATTCCGGATGACGTTCAGGAAAAAATACTTCGCTTTGTTCGTGCAGCGCTTGCAGCCGTTCAGATGAAAGGAAAATCCTATTTGTCAATCGGCTACTCGTCGATGGGAATTGCCGGATCGATGGTCAACGACGATTTCTTCAAGGATTATCTCGGAATCCGAACTGAATTTGTTGAGTCCATTGAATTCATCAGGAGAATGGAACAAGGCATATACGATCAGGAAGAGTTTGCAAAAGCCATGGCATGGACCAAAGCCAATTGCAAGGAAGGAGCCGATTTGAACGCCCCGGAACTGCAATCGGACCGTTCCCGCAAAGACTGGGAATGGGAAATTGTAGTAAAAATGACGTTGATTGCCCGCGACCTGATGGTTGGAAACCCGAAGCTAAAAGAACTGGGATTTGGCGAAGAATCCAAAGGACGGAACGCCATCCTGGGCGGATTTCAGGGACAGCGTCAGTGGACTGATTTTTATCCAAATGCTGACTTTACTGAAGCCATCCTAAATTCGTCTTTCGACTGGAACGGCATCCGTGAAGCATTTGTATTTGCTACTGAAAACGACAGCTTAAACGGCGTATCGATGTTGTTTGGACATCTGTTAACGAATACAGCGCAAATTTTCTCAGATGTGCGCACCTTCTGGAGTCCTGAAGCCGTGAAACGCGTCACCGGAAAATCGCTGAGCGGAAAAGCCGCCAATGGAATTATTCACCTGATTAACTCTGGTTCTACCACGCTCGATGCCACCGCGCAGCAAAAAGATGCAAACGGCAATCCGGTAATGAAACCATTCTGGGAAATTTCGGAAAGAGACATGCAGGCGTGTCTCGAAAATACGCAATGGCCACCAGCCAATAAAGGATATTTCCGTGGCGGAGGTTATTCGTCGCTGTTCCGTACGGCAGGCGAAATGCCGGTTACGATGTCGCGCGTTAACCTTGTAAAGGGAGTTGGCCCTGTACTCCAGATTGCCGAAGGCTGGACCGTTGAACTTCCTGAAGAAGTACATACCATTCTGGACAAACGTACTGACCCAACCTGGCCAACCACCTGGTTCGTTCCTCGTTTAGCTGAAAATGACGCTTTCAAAGATGTTTACAGCGTAATGGCCAACTGGGGTGCTAATCATGGAGCCATTTCGTACGGCCACATTGGAGCCGATCTGATTACCCTGGCCTCCATCCTGCGCATTCCGGTCAACATGCACAACGTTGATGAAAGCAAAATATTCAGGCCAAGTGCCTGGTCGGCTTTCGGGACCGACAAAGAAGGTTCAGACTACAGGGCCTGTGCGGCTTACGGGCCTCTTTACAAGTAATATATAATTTGAAGCTGAAAAGGTTCGGTTATTTAGCCGAACTTTTTTTGCTTTTTCTTTGACGAACTTCTGCACGACGGATATCTAAATAAATTATTCAGGTTCTAAATTACTCAACAGCTTTCAGAAAAGACAATTTAACCTTTAGGTTATTTAATGGGTAACTGACGATAATCATTAACTAAATAGTCAGTTATTTTCTATTTTTATTTTCAAAAAATCAGAAGTTTTAGCTTGAGTAAAAGCTTGTACTTCAGCCAAATTTTAACTTAATAACATACACCATGAAAGAAAAGAGTATTGAACTTTTAAACAAAGCTGTTGGCGACGAATTGGCCACAGTTCACCAGTACATGTATTTTCATTTTCACTGCGATGATCAGGGTTATGACCTTCTGGCCAACCTTTTTAAACGCACGGCAATTGAAGAAATGATGCACATTGAAAGACTTGCTGAACGCATTTTATTCCTCAAGGGCGAAGTTGAAATGAAAGCTGCTTTCGAAGTGAAGAAAGTGCACGACGTTAAGGAAATGCTGCACATGGCCGTTGAAATGGAAGCATCCAGCGCACAGGATTACAACCTTTGGGCAAACGAATGCTCAGCCAATGCCGACGCTGTTTCGAAAAAACTTTTTGAAGCCCTGGTTGAAGATGAAGAACGTCACGGTGATCAGTTTGATGTGGAACAGGAAAACCTGAAAAAATTCGGGGATAACTACCTGGCTTTACAATCAATCGAGCGCAGTAAAAACGTGGCAGCAGGACATCCGACTGAATAAGGTGCCCGCTATTGAATAGCTAACA
The DNA here is from genome assembly GCA_023393265.1 of Bacteroidota bacterium. GTDB lineage: Bacteria > Bacteroidota > Bacteroidia > Bacteroidales > Prolixibacteraceae > Aquipluma. The sequence goes on from JAEWME010000410.1 coordinate 6,223, forward strand.
GGCGGACTTCAGCATCTCAGCATTGAAGTCCGCCTGTTTTGCGTTGGAACTGCATAATTTTTGGCATTCATCAGAATTTCTTTCTGAAAATAATTTATCTTGACGCATTATATTTTTTTGATTAGATCAAAAGAACTCATTCCTAAATCAACGTTATGAATAACAGAGTAACAAACCGTCGTGATTTTCTCAAAAAATCTTTGACGGCCGCTGCCGCAATTACAATTATCCCGCGGCATGTTCTGGGAGGAAATGGTTATCTGTCTCCCAGCGATCAACTTACGAAAGCAATCATTGGTGTCGGCGGCATGGGACAAGGCCACATCAATTATGAAGGAACCCGCCTGGTTGCTGTCTGTGACGTCGATAAGAATCACCTGAACAGCACCTTGCAAATGGTTGGAAGCAGTGTCAAAGGCTTTTCAGACTTCCGCGAGTTGTTGCTTCGCCCCGATATCGACATCGTACATATAGCTACACCACCTCACTGGCATGGAATTATGTCGGTAATGGCAGCCCAGGCAGGGAAAGATGTGTGGTGCGAAAAACCTATGACACGCACCATCGGAGAAGGCAAGCGCGTTGTGGAAGCAATTAATGCAACAGGCAGGATGTTCAGGCTGAATACCTGGTTTCGTTTTAAAGACAATTTCTACGGACTTGGCACACCTGTAAAACCGCTAAAGAAAGTGGTTCAAAGCGGAGTCCTCGGATGGCCGCTTAAAGTTACTATTAGCGGAGTAACCGGCTTCAACTGGAAATTTTATTGGGTAGGCAAAACCAATTTGCAGCCGCAGTCAATTCCGGAAGTACTAGACTACAATATGTGGCTCGGGCCGGCTCCTGACAAACCCTACAATGCACACCGCACACACCAGACTTTCCGCGGATACTGGGATTACGACAGCGGTGGTTTGGGCGACATGGGTCAACATTATATTGATCCGGTTCAGTACATTTTGGACAAGGACAACACCAGCCCGGTAAAAGTGGAAGTGGATGCACCTCAACAGGATTACGATGCCGTCGGAACCTGGCGTCGGATTACCTATACATATGCTGATGGCTGCCAGATTATTCTCGATGGCGAAAACCGCGACCAGAATGCGGCTTACATCGAAGGTCCAAAAGGTAAAATTTACCGCGGATTCAAATCCGACATTCCAAATCTTCAGGCACTGATCGACACCCTGCCCGATCCGGAACCACAGATCACCGTTTTCAGCGATTCGGTACGCACACGTCAAAAGTTTGCGCTGAACGAAATAAACGGGTTCCGCTCGGCCACCATCGTAAATATGGGCGGAGTGGCTTTAAGGCTTGGACGAAACCTGGAATTCGATCCTGAAAAACTGGAATTCGTAAACGACGACGAAGCCAATAATCTGATTAACCAACCCATGCGTGGAGAGTGGAAGATATAGAGTTTCAAGTTTCAGATTTAAAGTTCGAAGTTTGAAAAAGTAACAAAATCGAGGTTTTCAACTTTAGGCACTCCGGACTTAAGACACTCCGGACTCAAATTGTAAATCAACAAATCGTAAATACATACCGATGAAAATTACCCAAAGAATACTATTCGTCATTCTGGCTGTTTTCCTGATAAGCCCGGCAATGGCGCAGGAAAACCGCACGCTGGAAACCAAAGTGGCCGACATTCTGGCCCAGTTTCCGGCGCAAAGTTTCGACCACACCAATAAACTAATGGCGCAGATTCTGGAAACCGGGGCTCCCGGAATTGCCAAATTCTGCAACCTGCTTGTTACTCCCGGAACCGGAAACGATGTTCAGGCTCGTTATGCACTTGAAAGTCTGGCCCGTTATGCCGGTGCTCCCGAACACGTGAAAGACCGAAGACTGGTAGAAAGTGCACTTTTAACTGCGCTGGCCAAAGCTTCAGACAAAGAAGTAAAAGCATTTTTGATCCGCAGTCTTCAATATTGCGGTAGCGCCGAATCGGTAGCAGCAATGGAACAATATGTGAATTCTGATGATTTGTATGCTCCGGCACTGGCCGTTTTAACCGACGTTGGCACTTCCGATGCCTGTGCCGTTATCCTAAGAAACATGGATGGCAAAAGAGATCTTCATTTGATTTCGATGGTAAAAACGCTTGGTGATCTCAAATGCGATGCAGCGGAACAAAAGCTGATTGAAATGGTAAAATCGTCCCGCACCGCCATTTTGCTCCAGGTTTACGCCACACTTGCTAAAATCGGAGGAAAAGCTTCGTTTGCGACTTTCGAGGAGGCAGCAAAAAATGCCAAATATCGGCCCGACTATACCGATGCGATGGCTTCATACCTGGCTTATGCCAACCAGTTGGCTT
>JAEWME010000040.1 GCA_023393265.1 Bacteroidota bacterium
AGAAAAGGCTCTACAATGTTGATTTGGGCGGTGGATCGCTGCTCGACATTGGTATTTACCCGGTTTTTATGTCGCTGATGGCTTTGGGCAAACCTTCGGAAATAAAAACGATGCCTTCGTTTTGCCCGACAGGCGCCGAAGAATCTATCCTGATGTCGTTTCGCTATCCGGATGGCGAACTGGCCTCGCTGGTTTCGAGTTTTGCCTCATTCTCGTCGACACAAACCGAATATTGTTTCGAAAATGGCTTCATCCGCCTGAACCGCCGCTCGTACACCCCCACCACGCTCACCTATTGGAAAAACTGGGGCGAAGAACAGGTAATCAGTTTCGAAAAAGGAGCTGGGTTCGGTTACGAACGTGAAGCAGCCCATGTAATGGAATGCCTCGACGCCGGAAAAACAGAAAGCGAACTGATGCCGCTTTCGCTCTCGCGCGACCTGATGGAAACCCTCGACAGGGTGAGAAAAGAAGCTGGTATTGTGTTTCCGAAACATGATTGACAACCGTTTGCAGACGACCCGCTATCGTTGACACCCGAAAAAAAGCTGTTCACAGAAAATTTATAAATTCTGAACAATAAAACGGGCGAAGCCGGAAGAAATGACGTAACTTGTACCTGTAAACTCAGAAATCGAATCAGCCATGAAACTACTCACCATTAGTGTCTCTGTTTTCTATCTTTTGGGACTCAAACTATCTGCCGATGTCAGTCAGCCCGCATCAGCAGCAAAAACCCCGGCTGTCGAAATCAGGTCAGTTCAGGAAAAAAAGGAACTCATGACGCCCGCACCTGCACCGGAGATTTCGAAAAAGGAAAACCAGATAAAACTTCCGAAAGACAGCACTTCGGTTTCGTCGAAAATAAACCTGAAACCAAAACCTGAAAAAGGAATTTAAGCGCGTAAAAAAGGCAATTAACTGCTGAATCTTGTACCTTTACCACACTAAAATAATAAGGATATGATTCAGCAAAATGATGTTGTTGTCGATAGCTGGGAGCAACTTTGCGAAGAAATGTACCATGAATCGTGGAAACCTGAAATGGGCCGATACCGCTCCGACTACGCATTCCGCGGCTTGTCGGACATGGATTACGAACTAAAAAACAGCTTTTTGCGCAACTGCGGTGAGAAGTCGGAACTGGAATATCACCTGCTCCGGAATTTCCGGAAATATTCGCACACATCCATCAATCATTCCACCGGAACATTTTGGCAATCGCTGGTGATGGCCCAGCACCACGGACTGCCAACACGCCTCATCGACTGGACCTATTCACCTTTCATAGCCCTTCATTTTGCCACGGCCAATACCGACAGATACGACACCGACGGCATTATCTGGAAAGTGGATTTTGTGAAAGTTAACCAGTTGGTTCCTTCACCTTTCAACTCGTTGCTGAAAGAAGAAAAATGCAATGCATTCACCGTTGAGATGCTCGAAAAGGTTGTTTCGCTCACCGATTTCGACCGTTTATTTCCCGATACGCAATTACTTTTTTTCGAACCGCCATCGCTCGATGAACGCATCGTTAACCAGTTCGCCCTCTTTTCTGTCATGACAAGCCCCACCCAAATAATGGACGAATGGCTGATAAAGCATCCTGATTTATACCGGAGGATCATCATTCCCAAAGAACTAAAACTGGAAGTACGCGACAAACTCGATCAGGCAAATATTACCGAACGGGTTCTGTTTCCAGGGCTTGACGGACTGGCCCGCTGGCTGAAAAGGCATTACAAACCGGTAACCTAACACGTTAGAAAAGGCGAAGTTGTCCGGGCGGTTGCTTGCTCTCTTTCTGTGTTTTTTTGGCCAACAGTATCTCGAACAGTTTAACCGTTGCGAGCGCATCACCTGCCGCACGGTGTCGTCCTTCGATCCGGATTCCCAGTTCGCCGCACAGCTTACCAAGCGAATACGACTGGTGACCAGGTAAAAATTTCCGTCCCATCCTGACGGTACACATGGTTTTCCGCTGGTAATCGTATCCAAGCCTTTTGAATTCCTCCTGAATAAATCGATAATCGAAACTGACATTGTGCGCCACGAAAACAGTGTTCTCCGTCATCTCTACAATGCGACGCGCCACTTCATAAAATTTCGGTGCTTTTACCACCATCTCATTACTAATACCCGTTAAATCTGTAATGAAGCCCGGGATGTAACATTCCGGATTAATCAGGCTCGAAAATGAGTCGATAACCTCGTATCCGTCGTGAACAAAGATGGCTATTTCAGTGATTTTTCCCTTTTGAGCCGATTGTCCGGTGGTTTCTATGTCGATAATGGCGTACAAAGTAATAATTTTACAGGTTCAAAAATACAATTTATGAGCCATAATGAAAGCCTATCGAATGAACTCTGATTCATTATTTAAAGGCTAAAGCCACACGCATTGAGCAGCGGTTCCTGTTGAACGAAAAAACATCTTTTCAAACAAAATATTCAACATTCGAATAAAAATGTTGTTTTATTATCATCAACAAAATATTAAACAGATTTTAGTATATTTAAAGAACCAAAAATTTAAAAAAATGAAAAAACTACTTCTACTTACTTTGATTGTTGCTTTTGCTGCAACGGCCCAATCGCAAACCAGCGAGAAAAAATGGGGAGTAGGTGCAGCGCTCGGAGCTTACGGAACGCTTAACAACGGAGGCCTGGGACTGATGCCTGAACTTTATCTAAGCAGGTATCTGAGTCCCAAATTAGATCTTATGCTAAAAGGAGACCTCGGAGTTTTCAATAGCGATCTCAATAGCACAACAGATTTGGCTGTTCCATTTCTGAACCTTCGTTACAAGTTAACTGATGAAAGTAAAAACTTCCGTCCGTATCTGTTTGCCGGACCAGGTTTCCTGGCCGACAACTCCACTTCAGGAATGACATTTGATCTGGGCGTCGGAGCCAAACAGTACATCAGCAAAAGTGTTGCCTTCTATCTGGATGCCGGATACATCAACGGGATTGAAGTAACCAGCGGTACCGGAAAAGTTCGTGACAACATCTGGAAAGTTACTTTGGGTATGGAATTCGATTTCGGAAAAAAATCGGATGCCGACATGGATGGTGTTGTTGACAGCAAGGATAAGTGTCCGAATACACCAGCCGGCGTAGCCGTTGACGAAAAAGGCTGTCCAATTGACACCGATGGCGATGGTGTAGCCGACTACATGGACGACTGCCCGAGTGTTGCAGGTTTAACTTCGCTGAAAGGTTGCCCGGACACAGACGGCGACGGCATTGCTGATAAAGATGATGCCTGCCCGGATGTTAAAGGTTTGGCAAGTCTGAAAGGTTGTCCGGATTCTGACGGAGACGGCGTTGCTGACAAAGACGACAAATGCCCGGATACGCCTAAAGGCGTGAAAGTAGACGCCAGCGGATGTGCTTTGGATCAGGATAAAGACGGTGTTCCGGATTCCGAAGACGACTGTCCGACAGTTGCAGGTCCGAAGGAAAACAAAGGTTGCCCTGTAAAAGAACTAACGGCTGAAGAAATTGAAGCTGCCAGGATGAAAGTTGATCCTGTTTATTTCGATTCGAACAAGTCGACTTTCAATGCTTCTGAAAAAGCAAAGATTGACAAACTGGTGAACCTTTTAAAAGAAAACGCCAACTACAATGTCAATATCAAGGGTTATGCCGACAGTCAGGGTGCCGATGGTTACAACCTCAATCTGTCCACCAACCGTGTTAGTTCAGTGGTGAATGCCATTGGAAAAAGCGGAATCAAGAAAAACAGAATAGCCTCGAAAAAAGGTTATGGTGAAGCCGATCCTGCTGCAAGCAACGATACCGAAGAAGGAAGGGCACTTAACCGCAGGGTTGAATTTGAACTGGTAAAAACCAAGTAAATATTAAGCTTACTACGATAAAAATCCCTGCTGTTTCCAGCAGGGATTTTTTTATGTAATTTTTTTCTATCTTAGCTTTAAAATTACGGCTGACAAATTGATCGAAGCTTAATCACCAAAACATTTTATCATGAAAAGATTAGTTCTGATTTTATTGCTCGTTGCTTTTGCAGCAATGACCCAGGCACAAACCGCTGACAAAAAGTGGGGACTTGGTGTAGGCGCCGGCGCGTACGGCACGCTGAATGAGAGTGGCATCGGATTGATGCCTGAATTGTACCTGAGCCGTTACCTGAGTCCAAAACTGGACTTTACACTTAAAGGTAATATGGGTCTTTTTAACTCAAAACTTACCAGTACTACCGACATCGCTGCCCCATTCCTCCTCTTAAGATATAAGCTGGCCGATGAAACTAAGAACTTCAGACCATATCTTTTCGCCGGACCAGGTTTCCTGGCCGATAACTCCACTTCAGGATTAACTTTTCATGTGGGTGTTGGAAGCAAATATTACCTCAGCCCGTCTACTGCACTTTATCTTGACGCCGGATACATCAATGGCATTGAATCAACATCCGGAACAAAAACAATTAGGGATAACATCTGGAAAGCGACGCTCGGAATTGAATTCGACTTTGGCAAAAGCAAAGATTCCGATATGGACGGTGTCTCGGATAAAAAGGACAAATGCCCGGATACCCCGGCAGGCGTGGCTGTCGACGAAAATGGTTGCCCGGTTGACACTGATGGTGACGGCGTGGCTGATTACCTCGACGAATGCCCGACTGTGGCCGGTTTAACTTCGATGAAAGGTTGCCCTGATACAGATAAAGATGGTGTTGCTGACAAAGACGATGCCTGCCCGGATGTTGCCGGATTGCCAAGTCTGAAAGGTTGTCCGGACTCTGA
>JAEWME010000051.1 GCA_023393265.1 Bacteroidota bacterium
TCCATAAACACTGACGACAGGACAAAGCCGACGACTGTTTTTACGCCAAAACGAGGCCCAAGAATCTTGATTCCGGCTATGGTAAGCGGAATATTCAGAATTAAGCCGAATAATCCAATTGGAAAACCATCGGGCCAAAAAGAAAACATACCAGGCGTGAGGTAGTGAACCACGATTGCAATACCATAAACACCACCAGGGACTATACGATGGGGAGAAATGAAAAAAACGAAACCGACCGCCAGAATGAACGATCCGATCACAATCATGCTATAATCTTTCAGCCATCTGAGACTGAATATTTTATCATTGGAGAGAATTGACATAAATGAGTTTTTTCTGAATACAAAGAAACGCAGGAATTTTGTTTAATCCTTTGATTTTTATCAGAAACATGCAGAGAAAGTAGCCGAACGCCAATGTAATTCTATTTCAATTCCTACCTAAGGTGCGCCGACATATAAACAGTGTCTACGTTCGAATCTAGGCCAACCGGCTGTGCGTCATGCAAAATCAATTCGCGAATATCCAGAGCCGAAGGCTCAACCGCACCTGTAATCAATTCAGGAATGTTGTAGTTTTTCAGGAAAGAACCATAGAACCGGGGATCCTTTTGTGGCATCACAAAAGGTTTCGACACATTGCCTTCTTTATCGAAATAGCAAAAAAACGGACGGGTAAACAATTCATCAATTCGTTTACTGCTGAAGACAAACCACCGGCCCGAGCTGCTCCAGCAATGATAGCTGTCGGTTTGGGGGCTGTTGATATCCATTCGCTTACATTGCCCGTTTTGCAGGTTCAGTAAATATAAATCGGCATCAGGATGATGAATGGTGAAATAACCATGATCGCTCATTGTAAACATCAGGTATTTGCCATCGGGTGATACCTTCGGAAAAGTGATACTTTTGCCAGTCTGACTGGCGGAAATAATGGTATCCGGCTGACCAAACACGCTGCGAGTCACGTCAAATGGAACACGCACAAGGCTATATCGTGCATAAACTTTCGACTGAAAGTCGTTTACCGGAGGCGCGCTGATGTAGTAAATATATCGGCCGTCGGGAGACCAAACAGGCAAGTTCTCGCGATTGGGCGTTGAAACCTGGGATGCAGTTGTTATTGTATTCTTATCGACATCGTAAACGGCCAGATCAGAAGCCTCATCAGTAACCTCAATGCGAATATCCTTTGAATAAAACCTCTGATCGATTTTATTCACCGAAAAAGCAATGTATTTTCCTTCAGGATTCCAATTGGGATAACCTCCTGGAGACAAGGTATACTTGGTTTTCGTATTCAGTTTCTTCAGTTTTCCACCAGAATAAAGAATCGTTCCGGCATTTTTTGCCCTGACATGAATCATCATGTTTTTAGGACTGTTGGCTGCAAACGAATGGCAGTTGACACAGGTGTTGCCAATCGAGCGGTTATCGATGATGGTTGATTCGTCGAAATTTTCGAGGTTACGCTGGTAGATTCCCATATCGCGCCACATCACATAGCCTGTATTGATCAATCGATAAACGAGGTGATTGTCGATCGGATCTTCAGCTACCCGATTCTCTATAGTCCTGAATTTTTGCCATTTACCGTCTATCCCTTTCATAAATACGTTGATGCTGACCACTCGCCCTTTTGCTTTTTCGAGCAATTTATGCCAGGCCCCAATTTCAAATTCGATAATGCCCGAATTACTTTCGACAGTAATCGGCTTCTGCCCTTCTGCCGATATTTCGACAAGAAACGTTTCTCCTTTCTCCCTGATCTCAAAATTCATCGGAGCAATATTTACCGGAATAACCAAACTGGTGTAATCGGGGAAAATATTAGGCAAGCGATCTGCTTCAGTATAGTTATTAATACGCGAACCACAGCCAGCCAAAAGGAGAACAAGTATAAGTCCCGACCATATTTGCTGAATCTTATTCATTGAATTTCTCCTTTTTGATTTGAACCTTTGTTACTTTGGGGCTTAAACATTTCAAGTAATACCAGTAGGTTGAACCGAACCCGGCTTGTAATGAGTTGCGGGCCGATTGCCAGTTATTTCCATACGGTTTCATGGCCGATACAAATTTGGTAAACAACGCCCGGTTTTCGCGGGATACTTTTACTTCCGGATTTTCAGGCGCTTTCCCGAGCAAGTAATAATAAAGCACTAAAGCCTGATCCCAATCATGTGGGAGCGGATAATGCAATTGCCTGTTTTCCTGAATATAACCTACAAAATCGCGCATACTGCCTTCAAGCAAAAAATAGGAGAGCAAGTAATCGAATGCCATTTTATTCCCCGGATTGGCATCAACTAAACGAACCAGCTTTGGCAAGCAATTTCCGGCAGTAAATTCTCCTTTCGGTTCACATTTTCTTTTAAAGGCAAAATCCTGATTTTGCATAACCAGCGTCGTATCTTCCACATATTTCCGATACTCGCTTACCCAAGTCCGGTATAGCATATTTTGGTCGAGCCGGTCGAGAAATTTTTCGGCCAACCCATATTTCCCCTTAACCAGATTGATCAGTACCAAACGCTTCATCAGCCTGGGGCTGTTCGGGAAAATAGTCTGAGCCTCGAAAGTCCAATGCTGCGATTCGTTCATAAAGCCCAAATCGTAATATTGGTCACTGTTTATGAACGGCACATTGCTGGTTACTGCCCCGTCGACAAACAATCCGGCAGAACCGGCAAGTTGCCTGTACGAAAACAGACTTTCGGGCAGTTTACCTTTGGCAGCAAGTGCACGGTTGTAATCAACATTGGCAAAAAAGTCGTATTCGTCGAGATCCCTGACTGCTTCAATCACTTTATCCCATTCGCCGTTGGCAGCATAAAAGGAAACCAATATCTTCTCTCTCTCTGCTTTATCAAAACTAATTTGAAAACCCAGAAATGCTAAGGCTGCAATCACAATAAACTGAAGACCGAGCCAGTACCCTGAAGTAAGCCGAATTTTCTTTTTGGGAATTGTAACCGATTGATGAGGTTTTACTTTCTTTTTATTTGTCTTTGTCGACTTAGCAGAAACCATCATTTTTTCGTCCGCATCAATTTTCTTCTGATCGTCAATGACTTCAACTGCATGAACATCATTTCGTCCGAATACCATTGAAATCAAAACATACAAAGGCAAAAGGGCATATAAACCAATCAATTTAAAGTCGGCTTCATAAAACAAAATCTTTGGTGTTTTGGCATGGGTAATGGAATAAACCAACGACTGATCAACCAGAAAAATGAAACGATAGGCCAGATATGGTAAACTTCCGGCAAACAGCACAAAAACAGGGAGAAAAATCCAGTCGGTTTTTCTGGACATGAAATGAATTTGCATGAAGATGACTGAAACACTGAACGTCAGCAACGCAGCACCTCCGGCGATGTAGAACAGAAGACCAGCAAGCAAAAAGGCGGCTGGAATTTGAAATTTAGATAATTTCAGGATAAACCCGAGATAAACCCATACGAACAAAAAGGCGAGCAAAAGGCGAACACTGGCATAAAACGGATAGTGATAATTGGCCTGAGCCAACACCGAACCCAAAACGATTAAAGAAAATGCAGAAAACAAAAAAGAAATATTTCCGGCAATTTTCAGGATAATACGAACTGCTATGAGCCCCATCAAGGCTGCAATCAGCACAATCAGTATGCTGCCCAGCCAATTATAAAGTAAAAACTGGGAAATGAATTCGGACATGTAATCAGCCAATCCTCCCGGATATTTCAGAAATGGGACTAAAAACGAACTTTCAGTCAGAAATGCCGGTTGTTGAAGAAAATAGTGCAGTTCAGGCCTTACTACCGAAGCGGTGAACCAACAGGCCGTCAAAGATACGATCAGGAACAACACATTTCGGACATTGAGAGAATTGAGCTGCATCGACCTAATATTAATTAAACGTTACCTTAACATTAACGCAAAAATATAAATTCTCTAATATCACAAAACCAAAACAAGAAGTATTTTACTGAAATTTAGATAATTGAAATATAAAAATACAACTTCAAGAATATGAAGTTTTTAGCAATAAGCTTAACGCGTCAAACAGACACAATAAAGGCATATATCAAGAAAAAAGACATAAAATTTACCAAAACAAAGGCGGATTATGAAAGAATCACAAACCCAATTTGCCAAAAAATGCAAAGTCTGCAGATAGGAATAATGAAGATATATGGAAATGCTCTGGCAAGAACTAACGAGAAACGTCTGCTCTTCGGAAACCTTCATTCAGATTTATTGCAACTGAGATCAGATTACTGGAAGCGCCTATATGATACCTCCCGGAACCATAACTAAGCTGAAAGCGTGAGATGCGAAAGCCAAAGCCCCACGAAAAACCAACGGTGGAGAGTTTTTCATCGAGTTTCATTTCTTGCCGCAACTGATAGTTGTAGCCTGCTCTCAGTGTAAAATTTGGCGATGGTAAAAGCTCGACACCAAGAACTGTGTGACGAAGCAGTTTTTTACCAAAGCTATCCTCTTTGTAGGTGGTAGTAGTACCGGTGTTGTCTTCTTCCGGTTTCGATAAATCCCACTTTTGCAAGTGTTGCAGGGTCGCAGCAAGCCGTATCGGTGCGTGTTGCAGCTTTTGAGAAAAACCAAATTGCAGGTCGAAAGGAATTGCTTCCCGATCGGCTCCATCGTAATAACTGGTAATTTGCGAACCAATATTTTTTGCAACCAGCGAAACCATAGCCAACCTGCTTTTGCTAACAAGGCTGACACCCAAATCGGCTGCCAGGCCAAACGACTGGTAGTTCTCGAACGACGACAAAATTGGTTTGAGGTTTACCCCATACATCAGTCGCCCTGTTTGATAGGACCAAATCAGGTTTAACGCATATTCGGCAGCGTTGAAAGTTGCACCTGTTTTTTGCCCGTTGGCCAGCGTTTCCTCAAAATTTCCGTAGTTGATGTAGTGCATTCCAACCGCAAAATTACCCAGAAGAGGCGTACCAAAAGAGTATGCAGCATAGCCGTATTTCACACCCTCAAAGTAACTCACATAATTCAGGCTGAGCATATTGCGCATATCCTCACGCAACAATGAGGGATTGTTACAGGAAACATTCAAATCGGTCGAGTCGTTCAGCGCCACCTGATTACCCCCAAGAGCAGCCATCCTTGCAGAATTGGTAAGCGTCAGAAAGTCGTAGGTATTTTCTCCGCCAATCTGGGCGAAAACCGTTGGATATAAAAAAGTCAAAAGGACAGTCAGAAGTAATAATCTGCGCATACTCAGTGTTTGATTTGGCTTTCTATCCGAACGGCGAAAACCGCTTTTTATTATTATCACTCGTCAAGTTTGCTTTGTAAATCTTCAGGCTTCGGAATGTCATTAAAATGGAACTTCCTGATGATGGTTCCTTTTTTCAGGATAATCAGTCCGGGATTCGAACGCACGATTGTCTTCAGGGTAATCTCGTCGGTGTTGAAAAAATCGAAATCAGCCCCAATCTCATTCTTTACAGATTCAAAATTATCCGGAGAAGTTGAGGTTAGTAAAATAAAATGACAGCCCTTGCTTTTTGCTTCCTTAGATAACTCCACCGCCTTTTTCAATCCTTCTTTATCCGATTTCAGAAGGTTCGAAGCTATTACAACAAAAGTCAGGTTTTCGTCGTACAGAAAAAAGTCTTTGACGTCTTCTCCTTCCGGTGTTTCTATCCTGAAATCATGAATCGGAGGCGTGTAACCTTTTTGAATTAGTTTTTGGTCGCCCATTTTCACAAATTTCCAGTTAACTGTGTCCTGCCACGGGTAATTTGCTTCAGTAAAATCCTTCTCTTCACCGGTTTTCAGGTTTTTATAAACCAGATGATTTTCATAAATGGCTTTGGGCGCATCGTCCGGAACTTTCATTCCATCAGGGATATTTGCACCCACTTTATATGGACTAAAATCGATGATTGGCAGATGGTTGTAGGAATAAACTACTATGTAAAAATAGAAAACAGTAAACATGACTGTCAACGCGACAGGAAGTACCGGCCCGTTTTTCAGGTTAAAAGTTTTTCGTTTGACAAAAACATAAATGGCCAACGCCAGTAAAACAATGTTTTTGTAAAAAGTCTGCCAGTTGGTAATTACAAGCGCATCGCCAAAACAACCGCAGTCGGTAACCGGATTTGTCAAAGCAATTTCAAGGGTGAGGCCTGTGAAGAACAACATAAAAGCCAGCATGGCCCAACTGGTAATTCGAATAAAAAAATTGAAGATGAAAGCGATGCCGAGAAAGAACTCGGCGGCAGCCAAAAGCACGCCGAGACCAAAAGCCAGTCCCGTAAGCCACGGCATGTGAAATGCGTTGAAATAATCAGTGAATTTGTAGGCCGATCCCCACGGGTCTATTCCTTTTACAAATCCTGAAAAAACAAAAGTTAGTCCGAGTAATATGCGGGCAATATGCTTCAACATGAATGAAAATTTTAGAATTCAATCTTAATTAACGCAAAAACCGCATAATTGATCATATCGAGGTAATTAGCCTCAATACCTTCAGAGATCAGCGTTTTGCCAAGGTTATCTTCTATCTGCTTGGTTCTCTTCAGTTTCATCAGAATCAGGTCGGTGTACGAACTCATCCGCATGTTTCGCCAGGCTTCGTCGTAATCATGATTTTTGGCCATCATCAGCTCTTTAGCCTCATTAAAATGCTGCAAGTAAAGACCCAACGTTTCATCTTCCGACAGATCATCATAATCCGAAATTCCTTTTTCAAGCTGAATAATCGCCATGATGCAGTAGTTTACAATGCCAATGTATTCAGAACGAACGCCTTCATCCACTTTCGTCACGCCTTTTTCTTCTATACTCCTGATGCGCTGTGCTTTGATATAAATCTGATCAGTCATCGAACTCGGGCGAAGAATGCGCCAGGCGATGCCATAATCCTTCATCTTTTTGGTGAAAATATCCTGACAAACTGAGATGACGTGATCGTACTGCTGGCTGGTTTTATCCATGATTATCTTAATTTTTTCACGCATAAAAGTATTAATTTAAAGTGTATTTTGATGGCATTTTATTTTACTTTTGTGTAAGACATTATACCTGAGGCAAATCGACAACTATGCTAATCACTACAACAGCAAGTAAGTTCCTGAAACGCAAGAGCACCATTAACCTCGATGGAAAAATCATCGACTTGACCCAACCCGTTGTAATGGGGATCCTGAATGTGACTCCCGACTCGTTTTTCGATGGCGGAAAGTACAAAACTGAAAAGAAAGTCCTGAAAAGAGCTGAAGAAATACTGGAACAGGGCGGCACATTTATCGATATTGGCGCCGTTTCAACACAACCCGGACAGGATGGAATATCGACTAAAGAAGAAATTGATCGTTTACTTCCGGCAGTGAAAGCAGTAAAAAAAGCCTTTCCTGAAGCAAATATTTCGATCGATACTTACCGTTCGTGGGTAGCGCTAAAAATAATCGAAGATTGTGGTCCGTGCATAGTAAACGATGTTTCTGGTGGAAATTTTGACGAGCACATGTTCGACACAATCGGGAAACTGGATGTACCCTACATCTTGATGCACATGCAGGGAACTCCGCTGAAAATGCAGGAGAATCCGCAGTACGAAGATATTATCCGCGACATTTCGCTGTTTTTTACTGATCGGGTTAAAAGGCTCACCAAGGCCGGGGTGAAAGATGTGATCATTGATCCGGGGTTTGGATTTGGCAAAACGCTCGATCACAACTACGAACTTCTGAACCGGCTTGATTCGTTTAAAGTATTTCAGCTTCCGCTGTTGGTTGGCATCTCGCGCAAATCGATGATCCACAAACTGCTTGGCTCCAATCCTGAAGAAGCACTGAATGGCACCACAGTGATCAACACTTTGGCGCTAATGGGCGGAACCGACATTTTACGGGTACACGACGTTCGCGAAGCAATGGAAGCGGTCAGGATTATGAATATGCTACGTTCTGTCGCAAAATAGCCTACTTTTGAGCTGTAATTTTTCGTTTATGACCTTGTTCATCACCATACGTGCCCTCGACATTGTCGACATTTTGCTGGTTGCATTTCTGCTTTACCAGATGTATCGCATCATCAAGGGCACCGTTGCGTTCAGTATCTTCATCGGTTTTTTCCTGGTATATGTGTGCTGGCTGGTCATTAAAGCGCTCAACCTCGAATTATTGGGGACCCTGATGGGACAATTCATCGGTGTAGGTGTTATGGCGCTCATTGTGGTGTTTCATCCCGAAATCAGGCGCTTTCTATTGCTGATTGGCACCAACTACCAGCTTAACAGGAGTTTTGGTTTGGAGAAACTGTTTGCATCCGAAAAACTGAAAACTGCGTCGGGTGTGCAGGTGAAAGAAATTGTGCGTGCCTGCGACAACATGGCGCGCGCCAAAACCGGAGCGCTTATAGTTATCCCGGTTCAATCTGAATTGAAAGACATTGTCCGTTCAGGAGAAAAAATGAACGCCCGCATCTCGTCAGCACTTCTGGAAACTATTTTCTTCAAAAACACGCCGTTACACGATGGTGCCGTCGTAATTGTAGGCAACAAAATTGCAGCAGCCCGCTGTATTCTTCCACTTACCGAAAGGCAGGACATTGATCCCAGTCTAGGACTTCGGCATCGGGCGGCAATAGGCATTTCGGAAGCCAGCGACGCCATTGCGATTGTCGTTTCCGAAGAAACCGGGCATATTTCCATCGCTTCGAGCGGTGAAATTTTGCTACACGTTTCGCTGGTTCAGCTGTCCACTGAACTTGAGAAAGTAATTGTCGAAGAATCATGAAAGGCTAGTCCTGTAATTACTTTCAGGGCTGATAAACAATCTTCTGTACTAACGACTTTTGATTGTTTTTCAGGTTTACCAGGTAGATTCCCGGATGAACACTCATCCTTCCAAAATCGATTCCATCGCCCGGCACAACCTGAGTTTTATAAACCATTGATCCTGAAAGACTAAAGACTTCCACCTGAACGACAGAGAACAAATCATCTGCCCTGAAATGTAATTTTCCTTTGGTCGGATTCGGATATACCGCAATATCGGCATTATCAACTTCAGGATCAATAACAGAATCAAGTAAGCCAGGATCGTCAGCAAATGGCGAACCATCGTAAACCGAAGAGGCCATCCAATAAAGTGGGTCAGCCGGATTTCCCGTTGGATAACGTTCCGCTGCAGTTAGTGAAGCGCCGTCGCCATCTGGTTCCGTCGCCCAGGGATTTACATCGAGGTATTGAAAGTCGATAACAGGATTTCCTTTAGCGTCGGAAATTGTTACCTGCTCGCCCGAATTGGAAAAGTTGCTGCTAAAATTGCCGCTTGGCACCATAAAATGACGTTCGTAGAACCACTTGGGTTTTGAAGCCACAACATAAAATTGCTTCGGGGCAAGGATTTCGGCATCTTTAAAGTTATAATCTATTGAAGAAGTGAAGTGTAGCCCGCTCAGATTAATCGAACGATCGCCAGTATTTTTCAACTCTATAAACTCAAACGATTTTCCTGAAATAATTTCAGTCCCAGCCAAAGAATCGGTTGGATGATAATTCAACTCGGTAACTTTCAGGTTTGTATAATCTTCGTCCTGTTTCAGGAATTTTACTTTTGACAGTGCACTCCAGGCTGTTCCACTTTTCACCCGGGCTTTTAAAATGACAGTTCCCTCCAAACTAATTGTTCCGCCACTGGCTATTTGCTGAGCCGTCGGGTTTACCAGATCACCAATTAGTCTTGGATCAGTTCCGTCAAGTGTATAGTAGATTTGCCCGGTAGGGGAAGAAAGGCTCAAATTATAGCCACCGGCAACAGTGTACACCCCGGGAAACAAAGCTATGTTATCTTTTTTAAATGTTGGCGGATCGAAAGAAGGCAGCAAGCCTGCAGCTTTTAGCTGATTAATAACAATGTTAGTCCGATAAGGGAAATAGCGGGTATAAATATCGTTGATTTCTTTTGTCCAGTCGGCATAAGTGTAAGGAACATCTTGCTGCATATCGCCCCACCTGGCCGATTCGGCAACCACTGCCCCTGAAACCTGATCAACCCGCTGCTGAAAACGGTCATGGCAGGCATTAGGAGTAAAGACGCCACCATTATAAAAATTTTGGTAAGCCAGATCAGCAAAACGCTGGCGATATTCTTTATTGTAAGTAAGCTTATAATGAAGCCATTGCGGATGAAATTTATTAAATCCATTCACCGACATACCAGGAATTTGAACCCGATTTTCATTTAAGCCAACTCCAGGATATTCAGCAGTAAACATCAGCGAATGCTCTGAATCGTGGGCGAAAAATATAAAACCACTTGATCGGTCGTCCCGCCTGTCGAGCGCATAAAAGTTATTTGGTCCGGCATTGCTCATAAAAGCGGAAACAGGAGCATCAAAATTTCCTGTATAAAAGATAACCTGCATGTAATCGATCAGGTTGTCGATGTCAACCATGATTTCTCCGCCTTTTTTAGGGTTACCATACTGATCTTTTCCCTGAATGGAGAAATAGTCTGAATTACTGGTAAATCCCCGGGTGCAAAGATTATATAGCTTTTGCCACGAACCCGTGTTCCCATCAGTTGCCTCAATTCCTCCAATATCGGCGCCTACTTTAATCACATCATAATCATCCTTCGAGCCACCCAAATAATCGGAAGCGAAGCGCGCTTCGGAACGTTCCTGTGTCTGATAGAGTCCCCAGTACATTCCGTTCAGATATAAATGATAATAGCGACTGCGTGTATAAGGTTGTCCCATATCTCGCTGTGTATCGCGTGAAAAAACTTCACGTACAAACGTATTCCTTGCCTTATTATCGCCGGGATGTGCCCACGAGTAGTTCTGCTCGCAACGTAGGTCAACCTTATCAAACTCATCCACACCTTCGTCCTCAAACAACGGATATCTCAGTTTTGCTGCCCCGTATTCATCCCTGAAGAACAGGCGAAAAGCATGTTTGGGATAATTTTGATGGCGACTATACCCACCCCGGATGCGCAGCCCGGCGTTGATTGTGAAGCCAGGTTTCCCATTTGGATCAATCAGCTCGACCGATGAAAAACGCTCCCAACCATCACCGTGCAGCATGGCATTCACGTAGATACCAGTAGCCGGACTAAACAAATCATCCAGTTCTGTCACCACAGAGATAGAAGGAATGGCTTTCAGCGATTCCTTTATTTGTCCTGAATAAAGCGCACTCGTAGTCACATCCGGATCCATATTCAGGTCGATGGTCTGCCCGTTCACCGAACTGCCAGGCCATCCACCGCCAGGGTAACCCTGATTTATGACCTGATCCAAAAATATGTAGGATTGAGTAAGTGGAAATGAAGGAGCGAGGCCCTCTTTTAGCAAAGACGCGCGAACGATGAAACATGGTGTTGAGGGTCGCCCGGATGTTGAAGAAGGATCAATACGGATTTTGACTGATTTTCCACCATCAATGGCATTAGCCGATGTTTGCGGGTTGCTCCCGTCAATTGTATAAATGAGGTCATACGATTCATCCGGCACCGAAAGGGTTAAATCGAACGGCTGTTCATAGAAACCATCCGGATGGCTGAATACCACCTTAAGAGAATCGGAAGTTTGCGGCTGCTTTACTTCTGCACTGATTTTCAGGTCGAAATAAAAATCGGAGCTTTCCAGGCTTGTATTAAAACCCTGAATAGCAATTACATTTACACCTTCTTTCAGTTCAAGATCGCGTGCCGGAAGCTGATAAGTTACAAAATTACCAAATTCATGCTGGTCGCTCGAAAAGCCATTGTAAGTTGCCGAATCCGGAGCATTTACTTCAAATACTTCTTCTCCATTTATCCATATTATGAAGCCATCGTCGTAATTAACTGAGAAGTGAATTTCGTCAAGCTTATCGATTTCTGACGCAGTAAAAGTCGACCGCATATATACCGTAGAATAATTATTCTGCATATCGCTAAGCAGAGTTCCTCCCGTACCATCACCATACCGAAAAGGCATTTTTCCGGAGAGCCAGCCTGTTGTACTGAAGCTTTCGCTCATCCAGTTTAGCGGCAAGTTTGCTGCATCTTTTCCTTTCAGGTAAACAAAATTAGCCGAGGAGTCGAAATTAATCTGCGCCCCTACTTCAAATCCCACGCCTAGCAGAATAATCAGAAAATAAAAACGAATGCGAGTCATCAATTCAGGTTTAGTTATCATTAAAGAGGTTCGCAAAGTATAAAATATTACAAAACAATTAAAGCAATTGGCCCTTTTTCCCATTTGCAATACGAAGCACCACTTGATTGAATGTCTGGATGAAACTGTTAATATCCGGTTACCATTTGTCGCCAATCAGGTTTTAAGTCCTGCACTGCCACCTGCACAGATATTAAATTTCTAAATTTGCAGCCTAACACCGTCTTTGAAATTAGCTATGGAAAATAGAATCTGTAAACTTTTTGGTATAAAATATCCAGTCATTCAGGCCGGAATGGTCTGGTGCAGTGGCTGGAGACTGGCTTCGGCGGTAAGCAACAATGGCGGTCTTGGACTTCTTG
Organism: Bacteroidota bacterium; assembly: GCA_023393265.1. GTDB lineage: Bacteria > Bacteroidota > Bacteroidia > Bacteroidales > Prolixibacteraceae > Aquipluma. The sequence goes on from JAEWME010000051.1 coordinate 12,518, forward strand.
GGGCCGGGTCGATGCATCCTGAAACGCTGAGGGAGCATATCCAAAAAACAAAAATGGCAACAAACAAACCTTTTGGCGTGAATGTTCCTTTGTTCTATCCTGAACTGAATGCAATTATGGACATTATGGTTGAAGAAAAAGTGCCAATCGTTTTTACATCGGCTGGTAGTCCGAAGAAATATACCCAATGGTTAAAAGATCGTGGAATCGTTGTCGCACATGTTATTGCCAGCTCAGCTTTTGCGATTAAATGTGAAGAAGCGGGAGTTGACGCCATTGTTGCTGAAGGTTTCGAGGCAGGAGGCCACAACGGAAAAGAAGAAACGACAACTTTAACGCTGATTCCGGCCGTGAGGAAAGCAACCTCACTTCCGCTAATGGCAGCCGGCGGAATTGCAACGGGCGAGGCCATGCTGGCAGCATTGGTTTTAGGTGCCGACGGCGTACAGATCGGATCAAGGTTTGCCATATCTGAAGAATCATCGGCGCATCCGGATTTTAAGAAGATGGTTACAGAGCTGAGTGAAGGAGATACCAAACTGTCGCTTAAAAAGATTGGACCCGTCAGACTAATTAAAAATGAGTTCTTCCGGAAGGTGAACCAGATGGAACAGGAAGGCGCCAGCGCTGACGATCTGAGAATTACACTCGGACGTGGCAGGGCAAAAAAAGGAATGTTTGAGGGAGATTTGGATGAAGGAGAACTGGAAATAGGACAAATTGCTTCTATCATCGACGAGGTGTTGCCAGTTGAAATCATCATGAAAAACCTGATTCAGGAATACCAGCAAGCAAAAAAACGGTTGATTACCGACGATTTCGAGTTTTAACTTTAAATTGTTGCGAGTTACGAGTTGTGAGATACGAGTTGTATAGTCGCAATGATTGGAATCTTAATAATCTGTAGAGAATAAAATTGAAATATTACTGAAATTTTTTAACGAGACAGACATTAATGATTTTTTTACCCGGAACTTGAAACACGCAACACGTAACAATTTCTAATAACGCGCAACGCAATAATGATACATTTTGAACGCATAAAACTGGCTAACGGACTGACGGTCATTACACACCGCGACCAAACAACACCAATGGTTGCTGTCGACGTTTGCTACAATGTTGGCTCACGCGACGAAGACCCGGACCGAACCGGGTTTGCACATTTATTTGAGCACCTGATGTTTGGTGGGTCAAAGCATATTCCATCATACGACGAACCATTGCAAAAAGCGGGTGGCGATAACAACGCATACACGTCAAACGACCTGACCAATTACTACCTGACCTTACCTAAAAACAACATCGAAACAGGATTTTGGCTCGAATCGGACAGGATGCTTGAGTTGGCATTTTCGGAACAAAGCCTCGAAGTGCAGCGAAACGTGGTAATTGAAGAGTTCAAGCAAAGGCAGTTAAATCAGCCTTATGGCGATGTTTGGCCGCTGTTGCGCCAGCTTGCCTACAAAGTGCACCCTTATCAATGGCCAACGATTGGGCGCGAGATCAGTCACATCGAAAAAGCGACCATGCAGCAGGTGAAAGACTTCTTCTTTACGCATTATGCACCCGATAATGCTGTGCTGGTTGTTTCGGGCGATGTTGACAGCATTGCTGTTTTTTCGCTTGCCGACAAATGGTTCGGCTCCATTCCTTCAAGGAATATTAAAACAAGGAATATTCCGCAGGAACCGGAACAAACCGAAACGCGGGAGCAGATCGTGTACCGTGACGTGCCAAACAGCGCACTATACATGGCTTTCCACATGAGCGACCGCCTCGACCCAATGTATTATGCCACCGATTTGATATCTGATGTTTTATCGAACGGAAATTCGTCGCGCATGTATGTAAACCTTGTTCAGAAAGAAAAACTTTTCACAGAACTAGATGCCTACATTTCAGGAGATTACGAACCAGGTCTTTTTGTTGTCTCCGGAAAACCGGCCGACGGGGTTTCGCTTGAAACAGCACAAAAAGCCATAGAAAAGGAACTCGACAGAATGAAGCAGGAACGCGTTTCGGAATATGAACTGGAAAAGGTAAAAAATAAAGTGGAGGCCAATATCGTTTACGGCGAAATGAATTACCTGACCAAGGCCATGAATCTGGCCACCAATGAAGTTTTACAGGATGCGTCGCTGATTAACTCGCAGGTGGAAAGTTACCGATCGGTAACGTCGGCAAATATTCAGGATACCGCACTTAAAATTTTCAGGAGCGAAAACTGTTCGATCCTTCGTTACATCGCAAAAAAATAGATCCATGCTAAACCGCACCACACAACCCGACGTTCACCCGATTGAACAAATCGACATGTTGAGGGCAAAAAAGCACCTGCTTTCAAACGGCATTCCAGTTCATTATATCGACGCAGGAACCCAGGATGTCGTAAAAATTGACTTTATTTTCGATGCAGGAACCTGGGTACAGCCTGCCAACATGATCGCCAGCACCTGCAACTCGATGCTGGAGGAAGGAAGTAAAAATTACAAAGCTGCTGAGATTGCCGAAAAATTCGATTTCTACGGCGCCTACCTGCAACTCACCATCGACCAAAGCCAGGGGATTGTGAGCATCATCTCGCTAAACAAGTATCTGCCAGCGATTCTGGAAGTAACTGAAGACCTGATTAAAAGATCGGTTTTTCCTGAACATGAGCTGGATGTATTGATTGGTAAAAGCAAGCAAAAATGGATGCTCGAAAACGAGAAAGTAAAGACGCTTTGTCAGAAGAAATTCACGCAGATTCTGTTTGGAGAGCAGCATCCATACGCTATCACCAATACGCTGGACGACTTCAACCGGATTACACGGGATCAGCTTGTAAATTTCTACCACAACTATTATCACGCCGGAAACTGCCAGATTCTCATCGCCGGGAAAATGAGCGAGAACCTGCTTGATTTGCTGAACATCTATTTTGGTGGAAACGACTGGAAACGCGAAAAACTGGCTGAGCCCGAGTTTGAGATTATGACAAGCGAACAGAAAAGGCATCACGTTGAAAAAGCCAACGGAATGCAGTCAGCCGTTCGGGTAGGAAATTTCTGGGTACCGAAAACGAATCATGACACTCATGGGCTAGCTGTTTTGACAACTATTCTGGGTGGTTACTTTGGCTCACGATTAATGGCCAACATCCGTGAGGAAAAAGGTTATACTTATGGAATCGGTGCCTACGTGCTTTCGTTGCCAAAAGCCTCTTACCTGATTATTTCATCGGAAATTGGAAATGAATATGTAGAACCTGCACTTGTCGAAATCTCAAAGGAAATGAAACGGCTTCAGGAAGAATTGGTCTCGGAAGATGAATTAGAGACAGTGAAAAGTTACTTGCTTGGAGAGTTTCTGCGCGATTTCGACGGACCATTTGCATTGGCTTCCAGCTTCAAAGCAATCAACGATTTTGGACTCGACTATTCTTTTTATGACGATTACCTGAGTGTTTTGAGAAGTATCTCTGCTGAGGAAATTCAACAATTAGCGAAAAAATACCTGAATACTGAAGATTTCTACACGGTTATCGCAGGTGCAAAATCAAAAAATTGGGTGCGTGAAATAGAAAGTTGAGCCTGCTCCTTTTTCAGATTCCAGCCACAATCGACCACCCATGAGTTCGACAAGGTGTTTGGCTATCGAAAGTCCCACGCCGGTTCCGTCATACTTTCGACGCGTATTTTCAGTGTCTTCCTGCATAAAATTGGCCATAATACGCTTGGTATTAACATCGGAGATTCCAATTCCGGTATCTTCCACTGCAAACTGAATTTCGTCATCAATTTTGAGGCACATTACTTTAATATACCCATGCTCTGTAAACTTAACGGCATTATCCAGCAATTGATGTAATACTTTTCCTAGCAGTTCCTCATCACCTTTTAATATAAATTCCGCCGGAGGAAAAGTGTTTTCGAGCGTCAACCGTATATTCTTAGTCCAGCAAGCGTCGGCAAAACGATCAATCGACGTTTCAAGGAGTTCTTTTAGCCTGACATCCTTCATAAGCACCCGCTGGTTTCCTGAGGTAAGAATCGACATATCCATAATATTAGTCATGGTATTGAGCAAACGATCACTGCTTTCAGTTAATCTGACGTAATACTTTTCACGGTCTGCATCAGTTAAACCCGGATCAGTAATAATCTGGCTAAAGCCAAGAATACTATTGAGTGGCGTTCTGATTTCGTGTGAAATATTATTCAGGAAAGCTGTTTTAAGCCGGTCACTTGCTTCCGCCTTTTCCTTTTCCTTAATCAATTCCTGTTCCGAGTATTTCTTCTCTGTGATGTCAATATTTACCCCATTCATTTCTATGAGCTTACCTTTGTGGAAAACCGGAGATATGTTATTCTGTACCCAAAGGGTACTTCCATCATTCAGGAGATATCTAAAATCGAAACTTACAGGACCTCTCGTATCAATAATTTTCTGATGAAACTCATCAATCATCTTTCTGTCATCGGGATGTACAAGGCTGTTAAACAATTCAAAAGATGGGTTAACTTTCGAAAGATCAAGCCCTAGCAACTTATACATATTTTTCGACCATTTATATGAGTTTGTTACTACATTATAAGTCCAGCTTCCCATTCGGGCAATCTGCTGGGCATAATTCAAATCAGCTTCACTTTTCCTGATTCTTTCCTCCGATTTTTTTCGCTCTGTAATATCGCGAATTGATCCATCAATGTGATCCGGCAATCCATCTTCATTAAAAATCAATCGGGCATTCACCGAAGTATAGACAACTCCATTATCAACATTTCTAAGGCGAAGCTCAAAATCGGTCACTTCACCTTTTTTAAATATTTTACCTAATAGTTTCTCTCGCTCAGATATATCATAATACAAATCTATGACTGAAGCACCAATAAGTTCTTTTCTCGAAAAACTGGTGTAATATTTTATCGATGGACTCACTTCAAGTATTTTGCCATTCAGGTCTGTCTGGAAAAATACGTCCTGAACATTCTCAAAAATGTTTCGGTATTTCTCTTCACTTTTCTGAAGCGATAATTCAACAGCCTTTTTTTCCCGCCTCTCCTTTGCCTCCTCCAATGCTCTTTTCACTGCAAAAGGCAATCGTTCCAGCCTGTCTTTCAAAACATAATCAACTGCACCCTTCTTCAAAAGTTCGATGGCCATGATTTCACCAATCGAACCCGACACACAAATAACGGGTATTTCCGGACAGTACTTTTTCCATATTTCAAGTGCACCAAAAGCATCAAATTCCGGAAGATTGTAATCAATCAGGATGATGTCGAACACATGTAACTGTACTGCCGCCGAAAAATCTGCAGAAGTATCGACTCGGGTTATCTGCAGGTTATACCCTGCATCTACGAGCTTCTCGCTGATAATCTCAAAGTCGAACAATGAGTCCTCCAACGACAAAACTTTAAATTCTCCGATGTTTTCGTTCTTGGTTTCCATGGTTTAACTGCTACGGAATTTCATTTAAAACCGCCCAAAATACACCAAGCGTTTTCACTGCCTCAAAAAAATCTTTAAAATTTACTGGTTTTACCACATACGCATTCACGCCTAGTTTATAGCACCTTACCAAATCAGGTTCTTCCCTCGAAGATGTCAGCATTACAACTGGTATATTTTTAAGCAATTCATCCTTTTTTATCACTTCAAGTACCTCAATGCCATCCATTTTAGGCATTTTAATATCCAACAGAATCACCGCAGGATTTTCTTTTTCCCGTTCAGCGTATTCTCCCTGATACTTAAGATATTCAACAGCCTGCACTCCGTTCTCAAGAATGACCAGACGATTAGCAAGATTTTGACTTGACAGTGCTTCGACAGTCAGTTCAACATCCATGATGTTGTCTTCGACAAGGAGTATTTTTTTCAGATTAATCATGTCTATTTTCGTTAATTACAGGTATCGTAAAATAAAAATTTGCGCCCTTGTTAAGCTCAGATTCAGCCCAGGTTTTGCCTCCGTGACGAGAAATAATTTTCCTGACATTAGCCAAACCTATCCCAGTACCTTCGAATTCCTGGTTACTATGGAGACGCTGGAATACTCCAAAAAGTTTATTTATATATCTCATATCAAAGCCAGCTCCATTGTCTTTTACATAAAATTTAATTTCAGAATCGTCCAATAACGAGCCAATTGTTATAATAGCCTGATCTCTCATTCCTGTAAATTTTACAGCATTCCCAATCAGATTTATCCATACATGTCTTAGCAGCGCATAATCGCCAATAACAACTGGCAACTCACCTATATTCCATTCAATATTGCGATCTTTAATTTCAGTTCCCAGAATGCCAATCGACTCTTTCACCAATAATCTCATATCAACTTCTGAAAGTTTCAATTCCTGACGACCGGTTCTTGAAAACTGCAACAAATCGTCAATCAGGTTGCCCATTTGCTGCGACGCTTTCACAATAACTCCCAAATAGTGCTGGGCTTTATCTGGCAATGCTTCCCGATATCGTTCCAGTAGCAAATCAACATATCCGTTAATATGCCTCAGCGGCGCACGCAAGTCGTGGGATACCGAATAGCTGAAAGACTCCAGTTCCTTATTTGCCTCAACTAACTGGTTCGTACGTTCCTCGATACGCTGCTCCAATGTTTCATTTAATTGCAGAACTTCTTTTTCAGCTCTTTTTCTATCGGTAATATCAACAAAGGTAACAAGTGTGATATCGTTAATAAGGATCCCGGAAACTACAACAATTCTCTTTGCTCCATCCTTGCATGTAATTTGATATTCAAACGGGTCAATATCTCCACCATGATTGTTTGCTCTTTCAATAACGGCGTCCCAGTTCGAAATGACCCATTGACGGTAATCCTCATCAGGATACGCTTTTATCCACCATTCTGAAACCGACGGAACTTCCTCTTCGGAATAACCAAAAACCTGTAAGAAACGTGCATTCCGGAACGCTATCAGGCCATCACTTGTCACGTAGGTTACCGGAATTGGAAGAGACTCAAGCAGTGTTCTAAAACGCAACTCACTCTCTCTCAAATCATTTTCAACCTTTTTCCTTTCTGTAATATCCTGAAAAGACCCGTGCACTTTCACAATCTTGTCATTTTCAAATACAGGTCGTCCAATGGTTCTGATCCACTTCCTGATACCTTTTGCCGACACGATTTCCAGCTCAAGGTCATAAGATTTTCCCAATTCAACTGCATCCTGAACTGCCTTTTCGATAATAGGTCGCGATTCATCCGAGTAGTAATTAACGCTTAATGCAACCGAGGCGGGCGTTTCAGGATCAAGGTCGTGAATACGTGCAACTTCTTCAGTCCAGTTCGCATCGCCTGTTATCGTTGAGAATTCCCAGCCTCCCACTTTTGCGATTTCTCCAACTTCCTTGAGAAGGGCTTCATTACTTCTCAATGCTTCCTCAACACGTTTTAGTTCTGTGATATCTTTCACTGTACTAAGAATGTGCTTTTCTCCGTTTACTTCGATAAATGTTGCAGATGCGAGGGCATCTTTTATTTCTCCACCCTTGGCTATTAATCGTACCTCAAAGTTCTTAACGAATCCTTCCGACTTCAATGCTTCAGTAAAATCCTTTCTCTTCGCAGGATCAGGCCATAACCCAAGTTCGACAGAAGTACGACCGATAACCTCTTCTTCTTTATAGCCCATGATGGCTTCGAAGCCATCATTGACAGAAATATACATTCCATTATCCACCCGACTAATTGTAATTGAATCGGGGTTGGTTGCAAAGGCTTTCCTGAATCTCTCTTCGCTTTCTTTTAGAGAACTTTCTATTTTTTTGCGCTCCGTAATATCCTCAATCGTTCCTTCATAGTAGATAACCTTTCCATCTCCATCATAAAAAGCTTTGGCATTTTCGCTCACTACAACCGGCTTGCCGTCCCGGGTTCTCCAGACCGACTCAAGTCCAAAAACGGCACCTACCCGTTTAATTTCTTCCTTGAAATTATTCCGCGCCTCTCTATTTTCGAATCCCTCATGCTCAAGATCGCGCTGTACCAGAGCTTCAAAACTGTCATATCCCAGCATCCTGATCAGGGTTGGATTTGCCATCAGAATTTGCCCGGTTGGAGATGTCCGGTAAATCCCGATTACAGAGGTTTCAAAAATATTCCGATAACTTTCTTCGCTCCTCCGAAGCTCTTCCTGTGCAACTTTTTGAGCGGTAATATCAAAATTCACCCCTATCATCCTCACCGGCTCGTGTAATTTGTTATAAAAAACTTGTCCGGCGGCCCGCAGCCAACGGATCGAACCATCAGGCCATACGACTCTAAATTCGGTATTATATTCTTTATTTTCCCTGAGTACCACTTGGGTTAACTCGTCACTTGCCTTTCTGTCATCCGGGTGTAGACCGCTCAGCCACGCTTCGTATGCTCCCGGAAAATCTTCTTTACCAATTCCGTATAGAGCATACATCTGGTCATCCCAGTCCAGCTTATTTTTCACCACATCCCAATCCCAGATACCCATTGATGACGCTTTAGTGGCCGTTGCAATCCGATCGTTTAACCATCGAAGTTCTTCTTCGGTATGCTTCTTTTGTGTTATATCCTCAACAATTGCAACATTGTACAGAAATTTACCTTCGTTATTAAAGTTGGAAGTGATGGTGAGTGCCGCCCATATAATTCTCCCGTCTTTTCGTATATATCTCTTCTCGGTCTTATAGACGTGAAGCTCGTTACTTATGAGCTTTCTGATGAAAGGCATATCTTTTTCCTTATCTTCCGGATGAGTCAATTCGTTGAATGTCATCGCGCGAAATTCTTCGTCCGAATATCCGAGCATTTGCGAAAAAAGAAGATTAACTTTCAAAAATTTAAATTCGCCCGAAACCATAGCCATACCAAACGGTCCGTCTTCGAAAAGCTTGCGAAACCTCGATTCGCTTTCAACCAGAAGTTCTTCGTTTAATTTGCGTTCCGTAATATTTCGGTTGGTTGCCCTTTGTCCCAGGTATTCGGCATCGGCAGCAAACATAGGTGTGCAGGTATGGTTAATCCAGCATATCCGGCCATCTTTCGTGAAAATTCGGTATTCAATGCGGTCAGTAACTTTGTTACAATGGGCAAAATGGTGATGTGCTTTTACACGCTCTAAATCATCCGGATGAATAATTTCCATGTTCAACCGGAGATTCTCTTCAAATTCCTCCGGACTATAGCCAGTCATCCTTTCCACCGAAGGCGATATATATTTATATTTTCCGTCGGGAGTGATCCAAAAAATCCAGTCATCATTGTTATCTGATAATAACCTGTACTTTTCTTCATTTTCACGAAGCTTTTCTTCGGTTACTTTACGCTCGGTTATATCAATCGACAAAATAAAAGCACCCTCAGGTACCGGCTGAATACTTAAATCGAACCACCCGGGCGTTCCGTCGGGAAAAAGAAACTTGTTTTCAAAATGGTGTGGAATCCTGTTCCGAAGGGTGTCTGCGATTAAGCCGAACACCTCCGTTTGCTC